>JAZGEV010000108.1:0-5695 GCA_036478895.1 Flavobacteriaceae bacterium
AAATGAATTAAAAGTAAATTTAGATCACCAATCCACTTTTAATGACACATTAGTAAAGCAAAATTTAAATTTAGCAAAAAAAGTGGCAATTGGAGAACTCATAAAAGCAAGTGATTTTTCTGTTACAACTTATAAAGACAGGCGAAATGAAAAATATAAAGAATCAGACAAAGCGAGTAGAGTGGATATGTTTAAAGTGAGTTTTTTATTAAACAAAAACCTCTTAGCACCAAAAAAGACGCTTAAATTAAATATAGTAATTACAAAACCAGATGGTAACAATATTAATGATAAAGGCACATTTACAAGCGAAGGCCAATCTATTAAATATACTGAAGAGAATACCATTGAATACAATAAAAAAGAAGAGCCAGTTTTATTTATTATAAAACGTAATTATGATAAAAAATTAGAAAAAGGATTATACATCACCCATTTTTATTTAGATGGTAAAAAGATAAAAAGCATCGAAACTTATTTACGATAATAATTATGGAAGAAAAAGAAAATATAAAAGATGTTATTGCAAAAATAAAAGCCGACTTAGCTGCAAAAGTGAATGAACTTGAAGCAAACAAAACGAGCAATAAACATTTAATTAACAAAATTGAACAACCAAAAATTACCGAAGAAAAGGTTGAAAAAATTGAAAATACAGACGATTTTATTAACGAGATTAAGGAAGACGATATATTAGATGACAATTCTATTACTACTGATAATTCAAAACCTATAAAAAGAAAAAAAATTAACTTCCTCCCTATTCTATTAATTTTACTTAGTTTAATAGCTTTAGCATACACTTTAAAAATGAGGAATTCAATTCAAAAAGAAAAAAACGACTTGGAAGAATTAAAAAAGCAAGATGTAGATTATAAGAAAAAAATTATTTTTACAGATATTGAAGATGATGTTTTAGATCAAGATCTACAAAAAATAAATGACTTTAAAGATATTCCAGAGGATTCAATTCAATAATTCATTTTAAATTAACTTCTCTTAAAAAAAAGCACTTTAACATATTTACTTCCAAGCTAATTTTCTATTTTTGCAGTTATGGCAAAACAAGAAGATTTATTCAAAAAAGTTATATCACATGCAAAAGAATATGGGTACATATTTCAATCTAGTGAAATTTACGATGGTTTAAGCGCAGTATATGATTATGCACAAAATGGTGTTGAATTAAAAAAGAACATTCGTAATTATTGGTGGAAAGCAATGGTGCAAATGAATGAAAATATTGTTGGAATTGATACCGCAATATTTATGCACCCAAAAACGTGGAAAGCATCTGGACACGTTGATGCTTTTAGTGATCCCTTGATTGATAATAAAGATTCAAAAAAACGCTATAGAGCCGATGTTTTAATTGAAGACTATTGCGCTAAAATTGAAAACAAAATAAATAAAGAAGTCACAAAAGCTGCAAAACGATTTGGTGACGCTTTTAATAAAGAAGAATTTGTTTCAACAAATGGTAGAGTTATTGGATATCAAGAAAAAATCAATAGCATTCTTACCAAAACAGGTCAACTTTTAGAAGCTGAAGATTTAACAGGTGTAAAAGCATTGATCGAAGAGTTAGAAATAGCTTGCCCAGTATCTGGCTCTAGAAATTGGACCAATGTTAAGCAATTCAATTTAATGTTTGGCACAAAACTAGGTGCAGATGCTGCAACTGCAATGGATTTATATTTGCGACCAGAAACTGCTCAAGGTATTTTTGTAAACTATGCTAACGTTCAAAAAACTGGACGTATGAAAATACCTTTTGGTATTGCACAAACCGGAAAAGCGTTTAGAAATGAGATTGTTGCGAGGCAATTTATTTTTAGAATGCGTGAATTTGAACAAATGGAAATGCAATACTTTGTAAAGCCAGGAACCGACTTACAATGGTTTAATACTTGGAAGGAAAATCGTTTAAAATGGCATCTTTCCTTAGGTTTAGGAAAAGAAAATTATCGTTTTCACGATCACGAAAAATTAGCACATTATGCTAACGCAGCAACCGATATTGAATTTAATTTCCCATTTGGATTTAAAGAGTTAGAAGGTATTCATTCAAGAACCGATTTTGATTTAAAAGCTCACGAAGAACATTCTGGTAAAAAATTGCGTTTCTTTGACAATGAAACTAATTCAAGTTATGTTCCTTATGTTGTAGAAACTTCGGTTGGATTGGATCGTTTGTTTTTAGCCGTTTTCTCTAACTCTTTAAAAACTGAAGAATTAGAAGATGGCTCGTCTCGTGTAGTTTTAAAATTGCCATCAATCTTAGCGCCTTATAAAATTGCCGTACTTCCTTTATTAAAAAACCACGAAGGCTTAACTGAACTTGCTCACACTATTGTAAACGATTTAAAATACAATTTTAACGTAACTTATGACGAGAAAGACGCTGTTGGTAAGCGTTATAGAAGACAAGATGCTAATGGCACACCTTTTTGTATTACTGTAGATCACGAAACTTTAGAAAACCAAACAGTAACCATACGTTATAGAGATTCTATGAAACAGGACCGTATTGCAATAAATGATATTTCTACTATAGTTAATAAAGAAGTCTCTTTTAAAAATTGGATTAATAAATAATTATTCCTTTTCTTATCATTACAAATGATAATTTATACCCGTTTATTAGTTAAACATAAATCATAATGATTTTTGTTTAACTTTTTTTTTAGATAAAATTATAAATATTAGGAATTAATACAAACGATTCTTTACATAAAAATACGCTCAACTTCACTATTTGATTCTTAAAATGCATTTTTATAAATACTTTAAATTGTAACACATTAATTATCAGTAAATTGAAATTGTTTGCATATTTAAAAATAAGTTGTATCTTTGCGCCGAATTTAACAAACAGCTTATCGTTTCTAAAATTTAAATTATGAAAAAGAAAATAAGTATTGCTTTAATACTTTTATCAATTATTAGTTATTCCTTTTTAAAGAATAATTATTCAAATGATTATCACAAAGCAGATGATACTGCTATTGTAACTGTACCATTACACTTTCAGCCTGAAGAGATTATTAATTTTCCAAGTTTGGGAAAATCATTTTTAGGGTTTAAAGAAGCGCTAGGTTTTAAAGAGTCTCGAGGTGATTACAATTGTGTAAATACACTTGGTTATCTTGGAAAATACCAATTTGGAAAATCAACCTTAAAACGTTTTAACATCCACAATACAAGTATCTTTTTAAAAGATTCTGAAATGCAGGAAGATGTTTTTGTAGCTCTTTGCTCTGTAAACAAATGGATACTTAGAAAAGACATTAAGCGTAAAGTTGGTAGAAGAATGAATGGTATATTAATTACTGAATCTGGTATTTTAGCCGCTTCACATCTTGCTGGTGCTGGAAATGTGAAAAAATATTTACGCAGTAATGGTAAAGAAAATTTCTCTGATGCTTATGGTAGTAATATAGAACATTACTTAAAAAAGTTTTCGGGTTATGATACATCCCATATTGTTGCTGATAGAAAAGCGACTATATAAACTACCAAATTAGCTAAGTTAGTTTATCAGCTGAATAAAAATCCTATTCTTTGCGCTATAAATTGAACCTAAAATTTATGTATAATAAATATAGTAGGACGTTTGTGTAAGTTTGGTTTACGCGTATTTTTCCAGTTTTTAATATCTAACGTACGAATAAACTCGTTTTTTAACGAAATATCGGTTGCAATGCATAATCTTGTAGTTGGTGATAAATTCTTTATAATATCTTCCAGTAATTTTTCATTACGATAAGGTGTTTCAATAAATATTTGAGATTGATTATATTGAAACGAAATTTTTTCTAAGTTTCGTAATGATTTTTTTCGTTCACCAGCATCAATTGGTAAATAACCGTTAAAACAAAAGTTTTGACCATTCAAACCAGAGCTCATCATAGCCATTAATATGGATGATGGCCCAACCAACGGCACTACTCTAATGTTTTTATTGTGTGCTAACTCTACAACTAGTGCTCCAGGGTCTGCAATTGCAGGCACACCAGCATCAGACAATAAACCAACATTGTGTCCATCTTCACAAACATCTAAATAGTTTTTAGATTCTATCTCATCAGTTCGTTTATCCAAAACATATAGTTTCAAACTAGATTGTTCCTTTTCTGGTGCAATTTTCTTGATAAACCTACGAGCCGATTTCTCATTTTCTACAATAAAGTACAAAGTATTTTCAACAATTCTTTTTACAGATAAAGGCAATACTTCCATAGGATCATTATCACCCAAAGTTGTTGGTATTAAATATAATTTTCCAGCTTGCATATTATTCGTTTATTAAAATAAGTTTTGTTAGTAAGCTTTCACAAGCTTTATCTAACATTTTATATACATTCTCAAACCCCTTATCTCCACCATAGTAAGGATCTGGCACTTCTTTATCTTGTTTTGGATACAATTCGTTTAGAATTAACTTTACTTTTTGTTTATCGTTTTTATTTCTTGCTAAAGCTAAAACGTCACTGTAGTTTGATTTATCCATAACATAAATAAGATCAAATTCATCAAAATCGGTTACTTTAAAATGTCTACTCTTTTGATTTGAAATATCTACATTAAATTCGTTTGCAATTGCTACTGAACGGCCATCTGGTGAAGAACCAAGATGATAATCATCAGTTCCAGCAGAAGCAACCTCAATATAATTTATTCCCAACAAACTAATTTTGGTTTTTAAAATACCTTCTGCTAAAGGTGAACGGCAAATATTCCCCAAACAGACCATTAATACTTTAAATTTTTGCGTAGTAGTAACTTCTAGCATAAGATTATAAAAAATTTAATAAAATGAAATCTTTGAGATTACATGGATAATTTTTTTGTCAAATCTTCAACATAAACTCTAAACTGTCTGTCGGTCTCAGAAAGATTATTCACTGTTTTACAGGCATGTAAAACGGTTGCATGATCTCTACTTCCAATTTGCGAACCTATACTAGCCAAAGATGCTTTTGTTAAACGTTTTGCAAAAAACATTGCCAATTGTCTTGCTTGTACAATATGACGTTTTCTTGTTTTTGATTGTAACGTAGTTACATCCATTTCAAAATATTTGGATACTACTTTTTGTATGTAATCAATAGAGACTTCTTTTTTGGTGTATTTAACAAATTTATTTACAATATTTTTAGCTAAAGCTATTGTATATTCTTTTTTGTTGAATGATGCTTGCGCTATCATAGAAATTAAAACACCTTCTAATTCTCTAACATTTTTCTTAATATTCTTTGCTATATATTCTACAATTTCTTCTGGCATTACTACACCATCACGGTATAATTTATTATCTAGTATAGAAATTCTTGTTTCATAATCTGGCGATTGCAATTCGGCTGACAAGCCCCATTTAAAACGAGACAACAAACGTTGCTCAATTTCTTGCATATCTACAGGCGCTTTATCTGAAGTTAAAATAACCTGTTTACCATTTTGATGCAAATGGTTGAATATATGGAAAAACACGTCTTGTGATCCTTTTTTACCTGATAAAAATTGCACATCATCAACAATTAAAACATCTATCATTTGATAGAAATGAATAAAATCATTTCTTGTGTTTCCTTTTACTGAGTCAATATATTGTTGGATAAATTTCTCTGCAGAAATATACAACACTGTTTTATCTGGGTATTTATCTTTTATATCTACACCAATAGCTTGCGCT
>JAZGEV010000109.1:0-5450 GCA_036478895.1 Flavobacteriaceae bacterium
ATTTATGATGTTCAGGGAAAGCTAGTTAAATCCTTTAATAAAGATCTGAATAAAGAATATATATATAACAATTCAGATTTAATGTCTGGACTTTATATCGTAAGTATTACAACAAATGAATTCAAAACAAATATTAAATTAATTAAATAAAACTAAATATTATGAAGAAAATTACATTTTTATTATTAGCCTTAACCTTTGGCTTTTTTACAGCACAAGCACAAGTTATTAGTTTAATTGGTGACGCAGTTGGTGGTTGGTCTACAGATGTGGATCTTAGTACAACAGACAATAATATTTACACTGCTACTGGAGTAACACTAGTTAATGGTGGTGTGAAATTTAGACAAGATCATGATTGGCCAAACAATTGGGGAGGAACAGCATTTCCAAGTGGTACAGGGGTTTTTAACTCCAGTGATAATATTCCTGCTATTGCGGGAACGTATGATGTAACTTTTAATTTAACAACATTAGCGTATGAATTTATAAATAATTCAAGTTTTACTGAAGTTGGAATTATTGGCTCTGCTATAAATGGCGGATCTACTGATGATACGGATATGAATACTACTGATGGTATTGTTTATTTTTTAAATGCTATTAATGTAACAACAGGTGACGCACATTTTAGACAAGATAATGCAGAAATTGTAAACTGGTCTGATAGTGCCTTTCCTTCTGGAACAGGCACGCAAGATGGTACTGTAATACCTGTAACGGCTAATGATTATAATATTACATTTAACCTTACTTCAGGTGCTTATAGCTTCGATTTTTTAGATATCTCACTTATTGGTGGATTTAATAGTTGGAGTGGAGATGTTGATTTAACTACATCTGATGGTGAGAATTATAGTCTTAACAATTTTGTTTTAGCTGCAGATGGTCAATTAAAATTAAGACAAAATCATGATTGGAATACAAGTTGGGGAGATTCTTCAACATCATCTGGTAATATTGAGCTTTTAGCTGATACCTATAATGTTACATTTGTACGTTCTACAGGAGTTTATACTTTTACAAGTACCACTGCTTCAATTACAGGTTATAATAACTTAAATACGAGTATTAAACTGTATCCAACAATTGCGGATCAATCTTTCCAATCAAATAAAACAATTGATGTAATCACAATTTATAATATCAATGGTAAAGTAGTTAAAACATTTAATGGGAATTTTGAAGAAGGTTACCATTTTAAAATTTCAGATTTATCACCAGCAATGTATTATGTTACTTTAGAATCATCAGAAGGAAATAACATTCAGCATTTATATGTGAAATAACATTTAAAAATATTACATTGAAAATCCTGTAAGAATTAATTCTTACAGGATTTTTTTTAAAAAAATATTTATATTTTATAATGTACCTCTTCGCTCCTGTTCTGCTTCAATAGATTCAAACAAAGCTTTGAAGTTTCCTTTACCAAAAGATTGCGCACCTTTACGTTGTATAATTTCAAAGAATAAAGTTGGTCTATCTGTTACAGGTTTAGTGAATATTTGAAGTAAATAACCTTCATCATCTCTATCCACCATTATTCCGTGGCTTTTTAATAAGGCCATATCTTCAGCTATTTTACCAACTCTTTCTCCTACAGTATCGTAATATTCACCTGGAACATATAAAAATTCTACACCTCTTTTTTTCATTTCAGAAACTGTAAATACAATATCATCTGTTGCTACAGCAATATGTTGTACGCCAGCACCATTATAAAAATCGATATATTCTTCTATTTGTGATTTTTTCTTTCCTTTGGCTGGTTCGTTTATTGGAAACTTAATACGTCCATTCCCATTAGTCATCACTTTACTCATTAATGCGGTATATTCTGTAGAGATGTCTTTATCATCAAATGATATCAATTGAGCAAAACCCATAACGTCTTGATAGAATTTCCCCCAAACATTCATTTGTCCCCAATCTACATTACCAACCATATGATCTATATATTTTAAACCACAACTTGTTGGATTATAATGAGACTCCCATTTTTCATAACCAGGCAAAAAAGTTCCTTTGTAATTCTTACGTTCTACAAAAATATGAACAGTATCTCCATAGGTATGAATTCCGGCTCTTACCACTTCTCCATCTGCGTCTTTTTCGGTTCTCGGTTCAAAATAAGACTTGGCACCTCTTTTAGTCGTTTCCTCCCAAGATTTTTTTGCATCTTCTACCCATAAAGCAATAACTTTAACACCATCGCCATGTTTGGTGATATGTTCATCTATTTCTACATTGCCAGTTCCTGGCATTGGTGTTGTGAAAACTAATTTTATTTTATCTTGTACCACAACATAACTTGTACGGTCTTTAACGCCTGTCTCTAAACCAGCATACGCCATAGATTGAAATCCTAAAGCTGTTTTATAAAAATGTGCTGCTTGTTTTGCATTACCTACATAGTATTCTACGTAATCGGTTCCCATAATTGGTAAAAAATCTTGTGCTTCATCAAAGATTTTATCTAAACCGTAATTAAAATTTTTTATATTTTTTAAATCTGACATTGTATTATTTTTTAAGATGTATTTACGAAAAAAATTAATTGCTAATTTCAATTGATTTTCAAAATTCATAATTACAATTATTATTAATATTTTTTATAGTAACCATGATTTGTAATAATCTTCTACTTCTAATTTAATAGCTTCTTCGGTTATCATTACAGGTTTAAAAGGATCAATCATTACTGCCAATTCTCCTGTTTCTTTTTTACCAATGCTACGTTCTATAGCACCTGGATGTGGTCCGTGAGGAATTCCACCAGTATGTAAGGTAATTTGTCCTTTTTCAATGTTGTTTCTACTCATAAAATCACCATCTACATAATATAATAATTCATCAGAATCTATATTGCTATGATGATATGGAGCCGGAATTGCTTCAGGATGATAATCATACATTCTAGGGACAAAAGAACAGACTACAAAACCTGCTGCTTCCCATTGTTGATGAATTGGTGGTGGTAAATGAACACGACCTGTTATGGGCTCAAAATCGAATATAGAAAAGGCGTATGGGTAATGAAATCCATCCCAACCAATGACATCAAACGGATGATTGGTATGCGTATATTCATATAATATACCTTGTTTTTTTGATAAAATTTTAAATTCACCTTTTTCATCATGTGTTTTTAAATCTTTTGGTAATCTAAAATCACGTTCACAAAAAGGAGAATGTTCCAATAATTGCCCAAAATTGTTACGGTATCTTTTTGGTGTTACTATTGGACTGGAAGATTCGATATATAAAATACGATTATCTTCAGTATCAAAATCTATCTGATACGTTGTTCCTCTTGGGATAATTAAATAATCTCCATATTTAAAATCGATATTTCCATACATTGTTCTAAGAGTCCCAGAACCAATATGAATGAATAACATTTCATCCGCATCAGAATTACGATAAAAATAATCTTGATTAAACGTTTTTGGAGCAGCTAAACCAATGTGTAAATCATTATTTACAAAAAGTGTTTTCCTACTTTTTAAATAGTCTTCTTCTTGTGGTATAGAAAATCCTTTAAAGCTCAATGCTTTAAGGTGTTTTTCAATGGCTATTTTTGGAGTTAAATCTGCTACTTTTTTTATTTCACTAACAACTGTTGGTGGATATAAATGATAAATCAAAGACGACATTCCAACAAAACCAGCTGTTCCAAATAATTCTTCTTGATACAAACTACCATCTGGTTTCTTAAATGTAGTATGTCTTTTATGGGGTATTTTTCCTAAGGTGTGATATCTTGGCATTTTTTTAAATTTTAATTAATATATTGATATTCTAGATATGGCAATTAATTAAAATTTATTATTCAGGCTTTCTAATTATTAGAAATTTTAAGTGTAATAATAAGTCGATAAATGTATTAGACATAAAACAGATATTTTAAGTTGTAAATATACAAAATAATATTTTTAGCTAATATCAACTACTTCTTTAATCTGAGGCGCATATTTTTTTATAGTTGCTTCCACGCCATTTTTTAAAGTCATTTTATTAATACTACAACTCGTACAGGCTCCTAAAAATTTAATATTTACAATGTTATTTTTAATAGAGATCAATGAAATGTCACCGCCGTCATTTAATAAAAAAGGGCGAATTTCTTCTAAAGCCTTCTCTACATTCTCTTTTAATTTGTTTTTTTCCATGATTTATGATGAGCATCCGCTCATAGTTGTAATTCGTACGACTTCGGTTTCGGGCAACTCTTCATTTCTTTTAAGTAATTGTGAAAGCATGTTCTTTGCAATTGTTTTAAAAGCATCTTCTAGAGGGGAATTTTCGTGTAATGAAATAGGATAACCAACATCGCCAGATTCTCTTATTTTTTGAACTAATGGTATTTCGCCAAGAAATGCAGTATCAATGTCTGATGCTAAATTTTTTGCACCATCTTGTCCAAAAATGTAATATTTATTGTTTGGTAATTCCGCTGGCGAAAAATAACTCATGTTTTCAACAATGCCCAAAACGGGTACGTTTATATTTTCTTGTTTAAACATAGCAACGCCTTTCTTTGCATCGGCTAAAGCTATATTTTGAGGAGTACTTACAATTATAGCACCTGTTAAAGGAATTGCTTGTACAATTGATAAATGAATATCACCAGTTCCTGGAGGTAAATCTATTAATAAAAAATCAAGTTCTCCCCAATGCGAATCAAATAACATTTGGTTTAATGCTTTAGATGCCATAGCACCACGCCAAATAACGGCTTGATTTGCATCAGTAAAAAAACCTAAAGACAATAATTTTATTCCGTAATTCTCTACAGGTTTCATTTTTGATTTTCCATCAACTGTAACAGATAATGGCTTTTCACGAGCTACATCAAACATAATTGGCATTGATGGTCCGTAAACATCCGCATCTAAGATTCCTACTTTAAATCCCATTTTTGATAATGAAACAGCTAAATTTGCAGTGATAGTCGATTTTCCAACGCCACCTTTTCCAGATGCAATGGCTACAATGTTTTTAACGCCTGGTATTTTTTTAGACAAACTTTGCATGGACTGTATTGGTGGTGCTTTTTGTTGTTTTGATGCTTTTACATTAACTTTTACATTAATTTTTTGATTTATATCATTATGAATGGTTTTCATAATCTCCACTTCAACTTTCTTTTTTGCTTGTAATGTTGGGTTACCTATTTCTACATCTATTATTACTTCGTCGCCAAATATCACAATATTTTTGACCGATTTACTATCAATTAAATTAACACCTTCACCTGGTGCCGTTATTGTTTTTAATACCGTATTTATATCACTTTTATTAAATCTCATTGTTGCTTTTTATTAAGAATCATTATGAATACAAAGATAGTATAATTTATCCTTATTTTATTAATTATTAGTATAATATTCTATCCACTTAAACCTTAAAAATGTAATTTTAAACTGTGATTTATTATTAAGAAT
>JAZGEV010000110.1:0-2668 GCA_036478895.1 Flavobacteriaceae bacterium
AATTAAAGTTGTTTTTGAAACTACTTTCTCAGGATTGGGATTGTCAGCAAAATTTTCATTAACAAAACTATTTTCCAATTGCATTAATGCCTTTTGATAGTTTTGTAATGCCTCTTCATATTCTTGCTGTTTAAAACTTAATTCCCCTAATTTAGCATAAATCAAAGCGACATCTTGATGCTTGTTGTTATTGCGATATTGTTTTGTTTTTTCTAAACTTCTTTTGTAATAAAAATCTGCTTTTGTGTGAAAATTTAACCCTAAATAAGCATCGCCATACAATATCTCGATTTCTCTATCGAAAGGATTATCTGTTTTTAAAAAACGAGTGTTTTCATTTAAAATTTGTATTGCTTTATGGTAATGCTTTTGTTTAATATTATTTTTTGCTAGGGCAACATACGTAGATATAAAATTATTTTTAAACTGAGGAATTTTAGTATTTTTACTATAAAAAACAAATGCTTCGCTAAGCAACTTGTTTGCTTTTTTGAATTCTTTTTTAGCTATGAAATTTTTAGCTTGTAGTTTTTTAAAACTATGAATTTTCGATTCCCAATTAGTTAAACTGTCTTTATTTGCTTCGGTTAGATGAATACTTTTTTCGTAATAAGAGTTAGCGACTTCAAACTTGCCTGTATTTTTATAAATAGCACCTAAAAAACTGTAGACACTTTGTAGTGTTTCAATATTAGTTTTATTGAATTTTTCTTTATTTAGTTTTTCTAAAAGATTTTTAAAGTGTGTTTTTGATGATTCGTATTGTTTTATTTTATAATTATAATTTCCTTTATCAAACAATAGTAATTTTTTATAGTCATTTAAAAATGAAAAAGTATCTAATCGTTTATCTGTAAATAATAATTTTTCTTGTCGCTTAATATTTTTATGATAATTTTTTAAATCATAATAATTTCCATTTACATTTGTTAAATAATAATAGCTATTAAGTAGTGTGGTGATGTTATTTTCTTTATTTGCCTTAGCAATGGTTTTTTCGTAATAAAAATAAGCACTATCTTTATTTGCGTAATGAAATGACAACGCTTTATTAAATAAAGATTGTGTGTCTGTTGTTTTTTCTTGTGCGCTAACTTGCGACACAAAAAACAGACTTATAAGTATAAAAAAAATTATATTTTTCATCAATTTAGCTTTAATAAAATTAACAATAACTCAAATTTTATAAATATCAAAAAGCCCTCTTTGGTTAAAGAGAGCTTAAAGATACTTATTTTAATTTTGTTAATCTATAAATGCTGGATATGTAATATTTACAACTAATCCACCTTCCATAATTACTTCATTGGTTACAATGACGTTTCCTGAATATCCATTAGTACCATATTTTAAAAGTGGTTGTCCAAAAACATCTTCTGTATGATCTACAACAGCACCAACTAATTCTCCATCTAAAGTATAAATATAACTATCAACTTCTTGAAAACCTTTTATAACAATTCCTAAACTACTTAAATCTTTTGAAGGTTCACAATTTAGTCCAATGGCTATTTCGTCTATTTTATTTAATACTCCAAATCTGTCTAATCCATCAAATTCATTTAATACATTAAAATCTGGTAAAACATCACAAGGAACTGGAACTGGAATTGGATCAATTGGACCAATTGGACCAATTGGACCTATTATTCTTCCCGTATTGTCTATTCTAATTTTAAACACCATAAGTTTTTCTTCTTCTTGTTCTAAATTTTGAACAATGTCATTATCATCTCCATACTCTTCCATATAAGCATCTTTTACATAAGATACTATTTGTAATTTTGTATGTGCAGCTTGGTTGAATGCTATTTGTCCATTGACATACGTGTTTTCTTGTATTTCTTCTTCGGTACAAGCGTTAAACATAAATGCGGTAATTAGCAGTACTACTGCCAGTTTAATTGTTTTCATAATGTGTTTGTTTTTTTATTAATTATTTATATTTAGTCTTTTTCTAGTTAATGATGTTAACATTATATTAAAAAACAAAAGTAAAAAACTATAGAAAGTTATAAAACAGACAATTAGTAATTGGATAATTTTTAAGGATGAATGGGAATTTACAAATTATCTAAAAAATCACTTTTTCTATTTCTTGAAACGGGAATTTGTGTTTTATCTTCCATAACCACATAAGCACTTTTACCACGATAATATTTTGCAATAAAATTTAAGTTGATTAAATAACTGTTGTGAATTCTAAAGAAATTTTGATTGGTTAATCCATATTCAATTTCTTTAAGGGTTTTAGAAACCAAAAATTTAGTCTTGTCTTTCATAAAAACAAACGTGTAATTACTATCGGATTTACAATAGATAATGTTTGACGGTTTTACAAATTCTAATCCATCAATTGTAGGCAATGCAATTTTGTCTAAGCTGTTATTTTTATTAAGCTTACTTAAAAGTAATTCAAACTGTTCTTGGATGTGATCTTTCGCATTAGATGTATATACTTTATCGATACATTTTTTTAATAATTCGGCTTCTATAGGTTTTAACATATAATCCATTGCACTTACTTCAAAAGCTTTAATTGCAAATTCATTAAAAGCGGTTACAAAAATAACAGCATCAAAACAATCAGATACTTTTTCTAACAACTCAAAACCACTCATTTCGGGCATTTGAATGTCTAAAAACAATACATTGGGTTTGTTTTTTT
>JAZGEV010000111.1:0-15122 GCA_036478895.1 Flavobacteriaceae bacterium
TAATTTAAATAATTTTCTTGCCACTCCTTTAAATAAAATACAAGAAACTTGGGTAGAAAATAATGCTTTGCAAGCAGAAGAATTGATTTCTTTTTTAGAGAGTAATTCGAATTCTGTTGAAGCGCAAACAGCAACGTTTAATATATTTGATATTATCCTAAACGAAAACATAACAGATAATGAAAGGTTAAATCAAATTATAAATATAATAGAGCAAATTGATAATTCTATCAATTCAAGTAATATTATTGATTATTCTACTGAAATTCTAAGGTTAGAAAATTGGATAAAAACTCACGGAAATATACCATTTGGAGATTATATTCAAAGTTTAGTGCTTGATTTAAATAACATGACTTTAGGTGAGGTTCAAGATATTTATGTTTTAGTTAAATATCAAAAAGCAAGACTACAAGGCTTATTAATGTTAGCAATTATTAGTCCAGTTATTGAAGCAATTGCTCCTTTTATTGAATTTGCTATTATCGATGCTTCTTTAGGCGCTGCAATCCCTTTAATCTCTAAAATACCGTTAAGTTTTGTAACTAGAGGTGTTAAATTAGAAGCTATGATTCTTGAGACAACTCAACTTGGAATTCAAGGTAATAATCAATTTGTTAGAATGGTACATGCTCAAAATTCAGCAACAAAAGCTGAATCACTATTTTCCACTTTAACAAAAGATGCTATATTTACTCCCCAAACAATTACAACACCTCTAGGTCAACTAATAAAAGCAGATATGGGTAATGGTAATTTTATTGTTTTACGATATTTTTCAGCTACAAATCCATCTGCATATGCTGTCGTCGAATATAATTTTCAACAAATTCTATCAACTAATTCTTTTGAAATTAAATTCCTACCATGAAAAAAATAAATTTATTTCAAAAAACATATATTGACATTCTTTGTCCTTTATATACTGAAAATTTATGGCATATTATTTCTTTGATCAATAATAATCAGATTTCTCATAATGAATTAAAAACAACTGTTTTGAGTATATTAAATTATCTTTTAGAAAACAAAATATTGTTTGTTATTGACGAAATTATAGACAATAAAACGTTTATTCGCAGTAAATTAAATAAAGACCAAACTATACAGTTCATTGATTCAAAATGGAATGAAAAAATTGATTTTATGGATTTATATCTTTTAGCTTGGTTTAGGTTTGAAGACTGGTATATTGATGGTTTAACCAAAAAAGGCTTAGTTTCAATTAAAGATTGGCAAAAATTTGTAGCTAAAGAAATTGGTGATCTAGAAAAGTGGATAAATAATAATAAACCAAAAGAATAAATATGCTAACCATTTTCTATTGCCTTATTGGTTACTGCGCTTTACAAGTAATTAGCATCTTATCAAAAATAGTATTCAAAAAGAAAATTGTAAATAAATCTAAGAAAAGGTATTTTAAGAGGATATTCGAAAAATAGAGAAATCAAAGAATAGAGTTTAAACCAATTAAATAGATGTCTACAAGGTAAAGAAAGAGAAAAAATATATGGTAAAGCTTAAGTAAATAACATTTAAATTCTTATTAAGAAACTTTAAAAGAAACCGTTCACAATTTCATAACCAAGGAATTAATACAGCATTGCGAAAATAATCAGTATATTTGCGATAGAATTGGCTTTGGGGCTAGATTGATTAAGTAATTAATTAGCGAAATTCTTTAAAAGTATTAACTATATGAAAGGACCTTTATTTTACGCAAAAATTTTATTATTTGGTGAATACGGCATCATTAAAGATTCCAAAGGATTGGCAATTCCTTACAATTCGTTTCAAGGTGCTTTGGCTAAAAGGATTGGAGAAAATCCAACCAAAGAAGCTACTAAATCAAATGAAAATTTATCAAAATTATACCAACATTTAACAACAATAGATACCACAATTGTCCAGTTTAGATTAAAAGATTTAAAAAATGATATTGATGCTGGTATGTACTTTGATTCTAGCATACCACAAGGTTATGGTGTTGGAAGTTCGGGTGCTGTAATTGCTGCAATTTATGACAAATATGCTGAGGATAAAATTACGGTTTTAGAGAATTTAACAAGAGATAAATTACTAAAATTGAAAACTATTTTTTCTGAAATGGAATCTTTTTTTCATGGAAAAAGTTCTGGTTTGGATCCTTTGAATTCCTATTTAAGCTTGCCCATTTTAATAAATTCCAAAAATGATTTAGAAGCAACAGGTATTCCAATGCAACAAAACGGAAAAGGCGCTGTTTTTTTACTAGATTCCAATCAGGTTGGTGAAACACAACCAATGGTTGAAATTTTTATGAATAAAATGAAAAAAGAAGGATTCCGTAAAATGATTCACGAAGATTTTACCAAATATACCGATGCTTGTATTTCCGATTTTTTACACGGTAATTTCAATGCACTTTTTGGGAATGTAAAATCACTCTCTAAAGTTGTTTTAACCAATTTTAAACCTATGATTCCAAAAGCGTTTCATAAACTTTGGCAACAAGGTATTGAAACTAACGATTATTATTTAAAACTATGTGGCTCTGGCGGTGGCGGTTATATTTTAGGTTTTACAAAGGATTTTGAAAAAGCTAAAAAAGTATTAAATAAGTATAATTTAGAATTGGTTTACTCTTTTTAAATGTTAAAAGAATAGTGCTTTTTTAAAAATTATATCTATAATATTTTACGCTTGTATTATTTACATTGTCATTCCATTCTCACGATAGTGAAAATCCAAAAAAAATGTCATTTTCTTTTTAAAGGAAATGACATTTTTCTCTTAGAATGTATTTTGTATTTAACACACTATAATCTTGTTTAAACGAACTCCATCGATTATAATTTCACAAATTTTGTATGCAACACGTTGCCATTTTCTAGACGTGCTTTTATTATTAGAACTGTTCCTGTTTTAATAGTTGTATTGATTCTAAAATTATTAGAATTTGGCTTGTCGTTTAATATCAATTTACCCAACAAATCATACACATTTAGTTCTTTTACAATACTCTTGTTTTCTGTTTTTATACCAATAGTAGTTTCACTTTGATTGCTGGCTATTAATTTCTCATTAGCTTGTATTGTGTGGTTGTTTGTACTTAACGGACTAGATCTAAACAGCAATTCGAAACGGTCATTAAATTCACCTATAGTTGCTGCATTAAAACTATAATTACTTATTTTTAAATCATGTAGTATCTGTAAATCGTTATCGCGTAAGTACACATTTTCGGTATCAAAAAAAGCATCCATTTCGTCAATTGTAATATGTAATATGCCTGTTTGCGTAACTTTCATTGATAGTGGTACAATGCGTTCATCGGTATATTGGGCATAGCCTTGAATGGCATAGTGTGTGTTTCCGCTTAAAGAAGAAAAATCGAAATTATTTCCACTAAACAATCGTTTTCCATCAAATAATCTGTCGTGATCGTTGGTTGCATCATCGTAAAAACCGATTAGTATTTGTCTGAATAAATCGGAATCATTCGTCATATTAAGCCATATTTGATGACCGTCTAAGGAAACTGGTGTTGTTGGTCTTTGATTGTCATCTGAATTATTTGTAGGTCTAAAAAAATCTCCGTTATTTGATTTTAATCGCATATTATTTTGAAATAACACATTACCATTGGCATTTACCGATGCAAAAAAACCTTGGCAAGAGGCAATAAAGTCGGTTGGTTTTTGTCCACCAGTATTGGCTTGTACGCCACCAGCAGCAACCCAAGTTGCATAATCATTATTAGTGAAATTTTGTGCATCTGGACCAGGATTTACACCAGACATTTGCGTGTTATGTGTCCAAAAATATATAGTTCCAGATAATATAGGATTCTTTAACATAAATGAGATAGCATCAATACTAGACGGATAAGGGTTTCCTATAAGGTTATCATTATCTGCCAAATCTGTTTGGTTTGCGTCCAAAGAAACTGGTATGGTAATATCACCTGTATTAAAAGTATCGGTGAAATTTTTAGTTTCTGTATTTATAATATTGGTTCCAAATCCCTGTACAATATAGCCTTTTCCTGGTGTCATTGTTGAAGTGCTCGTAACCACTTGCCAATCGTTATTATTATCATCAAAAGTATCGGGCATACCCGTATTTTGGGGATAATTTCCGTCAAATAAATCTTCGAAATTTGCTGTTGTAAAATCGTAAATATTTGCAGGATTATTTGCTGCAAATACAGTTCCTATTACATCACTTTCGGTTGGCGAAGACCAATAGGTGTAATCGTTTTCTAGATAATCATTTGTGGTGCGTTCTACTTTAAAAGTTCCGTTTCCAGTGACAGTTGCAGCAGCGTGAAATTGTGTAAAAGAACCGTTATTTTTCACTTCTATTTCGCCATCATTAACTAAATTATTGGTTAGAGACACGAATTCATCAGCATAAATAGTTACTTTATTTCCTGCGTTTATTGTACACATACACGCATCAATATTACCATCTGTATTGGTATGATAATCTGCATCAATTATAGCGATATCATCTACATTTGGCAGGGAATTATCACCAAAACCATCATCCCAAACACCAGCCGACCAAGTTCTAGTTACACCACTACAAGTATTATCACTTACGGTTGCATCTACAACAAATAATTTACGTTTGTATAAAGACCACGTACCATCTTGATCTTGCACACGTACATGTAAATAATGATCACCATCGGCAAAAGCTAGAGGAATTGGCACAGAAAAAATTTCTACAGCATTCATACTGTTTGTAACAGCTATTGGAATACCGCTACCAACACCAGGATCTGTATCTATAAAATATTCTGCGTCTACAATGGGCGTTGGTGTTAAATTACTATTACTTTCGTGAATAAAGAAATAAGCTCTGTGGTATAAACTCCACACATCAGCAGCACTTTCGTCTCGAACTCTTATATGCAATACGTGTAATCCATTTGTTAAAGCGCCTGTTGGAATGCTAAAAACCTCATCTACTAGTAAACCATTGGTAATGGCAAGTGAATTTGCAGATCCAACACCTGGATCATTGTCTATAAAGTATTCTGCTTCAACTAAATTTGCAGGACTTACATTGCTGTTTGGTGCGTGAATAAAGAAATAAGATCTATGGTATAAACTCCAAGTATTATCAGCATCCTTTACTCTAATATGTAATACGTGTAAACCATCGGTTAAAGCAGCTGTTGGTAATGTAAACGTATGATCTATAGCCATTCCTGCAGTAACTGGAATATTGGTTGCACTTCCAACACCTGGATCTGCATCAATAAAGTATTCTGCTGCAACAAGATTGGTTGGAACTAAATTATTATTTGGTGCATGAATATAGAAATAAGATCTGTGATACAAACTCCACGTATCATCGGCATCTTTTACACGAATATGTAAAACGTGTAATCCATTGGTTAAAGCAGCTGTTGGAACTGTGAAACTTTCATCAATAGTCATTCCTGCTGTTATGGGAATATTTGTTGCACTTCCTACGCCTGGATCTGCATCTACAAAGTATTCTGCAGCAACAACATTAGTAGCGACTAAAGTATTGTTTGGTGCATGAATAAAAAAATAGGAACGCTTGTATAAACTCCAAACATTATTTGTTCCTTTGGTTCTAATGTGCAACACATGTAAACCATTGGTTAAAGCAGCTGTTGGCAAGGTGAAACTTTCATCAATAGTCATTCCTGGTGTGTTCACCACAATTGGTGTGGCGTTACCAACTCCTGGATCGTTATCAATAAAGTATTCTGCATGGGTTATTTGACTATAACTTGTAATAAAAAACCCAATGCTTATAATAAATATAAGTAGGTTTTTCATATTATGGTTTTTGAGCTGCAGTAAAACGAACGCTTAAATTTTGTCCTGGTGCAATGATATTATTATTGATAATTACATCTATTGGATAGGGTTGTAAATCTGGACGACCTTGATGATCAAACGCAAAGTTTAAGCCGTGAATTCCAATGTTTGTTCCATCCGTTCCTGGAATTGCAGTGGTTAAATGGTAATCGTTATTATAAAAATCATCTTCAGATCCTAAAGGTACACTTACAAAAGTTGGATTTGTATTATTTAAATTTGTAGGATTTAAAGGATCATCTTCTGGTAAATCTATAACAGTTCCTCCAGCAAAATTGTAAGTTAAATTATTACGCATGCTTATATTTGGGCTATTATTTATTCTAAATTCAACCATATTACTATTGGTAGCAATAAAAATATTGTTGGATATTTGTGTAAATACACAATTATTTATAACAAATTGAGAAGCACCACTAGTAGTACTTAAAAATATATTATTGGTCACAATAGTAGTTACCGCTAGATTAGATACTCCACCCAACATAAAATTATTTTTTATCACCCAACCCGTTGCGCTACTATTTATAGAAGCTGTTGATGTTGATGTAATATAATTTCCATCAATAATCCAATTATCACCATTCCCCGAAATGGCTCCAACTTTGTTATGAATGATATGAATATCATCTCTATTACTATTTGCACCACCAGTAGCTATGTTACCTACATTTAGCCCAGTTACTAATGAATTTGCTGAATTTTCTCTAAATGATAATTGATTAACAGAAGCTACTAAGCCTTGTGTATGCGTTATAGGGTCGTGTCCTAAACCTATAAATGAAAGGGTTTTATCTACTATTACATTTCCATAGCTTGTTGCTGATGGATGAATATGTATAATATCACCAGATGTTGCGGCTGTAATAGCTGCTGACAGTGTAGTAAACATTGCGCCAGATTGTGGCCTGTTATCTACAGTATGTACGGTTTGCGAAAAACTTGTAAAACTTAGTAGTAAAAGTAAGATAATGATTGCTGTTTTTTTCAAGATATAAAATTTTAAATGGTGTTTGTAATATTAAAACCCAAAAGATTTGTATTCGTTTATTTTGATAATGAATGGTTTCTTTTCTAGAGAAACGCACGTCATTGTAACATTGTATTTTTTCTTTTTACTGCTAACGAAATTCATCTCCATTACCAATCCATTTTCAAATTTTTTTAACATTTTTGGATCAAATCCTTTTTGTTTTTTCTTTGGTTTATCACTATGAATCTGGTTAAAACTTATAGGAGCGTTTTCGGCAACATAAATATTCATAGTGCCATCTTCAGTTATGGTTTTAAATCCTTGACAATGATAACCCAGTATGGTTTTGGTATCGGTTTTAGTGATGGTAAACTCATTTTCATCTGCTTCTTCCTCAATATCATCATCAGGTATGTCAATTGTGGTTATAATTTTATTGCCTTCCATATCCATTAATGTGTGACTTACATTGCGTTGGGTATCTAAAATGATAAACATATTAGCTGTAGGATTGTGTTTTTCTGTAGTGATTTTCATTCCCATATAATTGGCATCTTTTTTTAGGAAGTAATTCATGTTCATATTACCATCTTTGGTTTTCATTTGCATGACATAGGTCCATTCAAAATCATACGAATCTGGCAAATTGTGTTTTTTTGCTTTCTTACTTTTTTTTGAAGTTTTAGAGTTTTTTTTACTTGTTTTTGTCGTTTTATCGATGGTTTCTTCGGTTTTATCAAAAGCATCGTCTATTTTTTTATTCACGCGTCTTTCTGCTCTACGTTCAGCTTCACGTTCAATTTTTTCTTTGGCTTTTTTTTGTAGCTTTTTAAAAAATTGTGCTTGCGTTGTAGAGCTTACAAATAAGAACAAGATTGTAATACTGATAATTTTTAGTGTTTTCATAATTAATTAATTTTTAAAATTTTAATTTATTTCATATAAACAATTCTGTTACTAACACTTACAAGTTTATTAAAATAATAACATACTTAAAAGATGTAATTAGTTTTTGGGTGTTTATGTGATGTAAGTGGTTGTTTTATTTAGTAATTGGTTTTATTTCTTTTTATTTAGTCACTTGAACTTTGTTATTGTTAACAAAAAAACCTAAATACTTTATATATATTTAGGTTTAATGATGAAATGGTTATTCGTTTTTATTCTGGATTTATTCCATAGTATTCACAAACAGCGTAGTAGTTGTTGATATCAATGCTAGCATTTTCTAATTCATTTTGAATTTTTTCTTTTGGAGTAAGCGTATTAACACCTCTACCAGCAGTAGTGCTAGAAGATTCTATGATAACAAGTTTTAATATGGTAAAGTCTCCAAAAGCAGGTGCTAAATTTGCTCCAGTTAGTCTATTATAAAAAACCAGTCTTGTTTCTAAAAGCGAGAAAAATGTTTTAATTTCAAATTCAAAACTAGTTCCTGGTACAAAATAATAAAGATTATTATTATTTTTTAAATAAGTTAAAATACCATCATTATCTAATATATCGTTTGTAAGTTGCGGTGTATTAATACTCCATTGGAATCCGATTTCAGCAGACACATCAAAAGTGTAGGTTTGTACATTGGCATTACCATCAGTACCATTAGTTCCATTAGCGCCTACAGGTCCAACAGATCCATCATCACCAGAACAAGAGATAATAGAGATGCTTAATAATAATACAAATACGGTGTACGGTAAAAATTTAATTGTATTTATAATTTTAAAGTTTTTTTTATTAATAAATAATTTAATAAGGTATGAACTCACTTTTTTTTACATAAGTCCATGGGTTAGTAATTCAGTTAAATACTAAAATAAAAAGCACAAGTGCTTAAATAATAAATGTTGCTGTTAGTTTGATGTTTTTAATGAACATCACAATTATTATAAGATACGGCAAAAATAAAGCTGTTTTTATAATAAGCAATAAGGGAAAACGCCCTTTTTAAATAGGAAAAACACCCTATTTAAAAGTTGCAAAACTAAAAACCATTTGAAGATTGAGTGAGATTTTGGAGCTTTGGATTATATTTTCTTAAAAATATTAGAAGTCTTAACTTTTTAATTAATTTTTTTTCCTACTATTAAGGAATCATTGACAACTTTTAGAGCATATTCAATTTTACGTTCTTTATTTTTTTTAATGAATATTTGCTCTTTTTTTTTACATTTTTCTACCTCATAAGTGCAATCGAGAATAGCAGATTCTATGTTAATACATAACTTGTCGCCATTTACTTGCCATTTCCCTGTGATATTATATATTGAGTATGGTGGTGTGCCACATCGAGAAGACTTATAGTTTCTATAATTATTTAGGCTATCTAGCTTAATAACATTTCCCCAAAACATATCCGCTCTATCTTCTGGCATTAAAATTATATCGTAATTATGTTGTTTAATTTTTAAACTTGACACTTGTCTTGATGAAACATTCATCCAATTTTTAGTTTGTAACAAATCCTTTAGTGGCGTTTGCGATTTCATCAGAAATGTGATACTTAAAAAGGCGATACTATAAATTAATTTTTTCATAACGATTAAATGATTTTATATGTTTTTAAACCAATCTATAAATTTTTCACCAAAAAAAGGTACTGGATTTTCTCTTCCATTTATAGCGTTAATAAGTCCCATAATCCATAAAAATAAAATTAAAAAAAAGCCTAAAAAGCTAATGATCCATCCTAAAACAGGGATCATCCCTATTACAAAAAAACCTAAAGCTATTACAGCAATACCAAGAGATTGTTGAATATGAAAATTAGTGAATTTGTCTTTTTTATCGTTATTAAGTATAAATGCAATGATTAAACCTATAATAGTAAGGTAGGCAATTATTGCAATGTTTTTATCTTGATTTTGTGTGGTTTCTAAGTTTTTTTCTTGTTCCATATTAGTCTAATTTTTTAAGGTTTAATTTTTTAATATAACTCCATAATTCTTTTGGCTCCATATTCCAACCGTTGGCTTCTATACCAAAACGTTCATTGAATAAGTAACTAATTTCTGATTTTTTATAAGAATTAGAGGAACGATATTTTATAAACACACGTTGTTTATTAAACGTTTCTGTGCGTTCATATCCAGATTCATTTTCTTTATCTATATCCATTTTTGTCATCATAGAATACATAGCAATAATTGGTGATCCTATTCCTGCACCATCCAATATTTTTATTTTTATTCTCTTATTCTCATCTCCTTTAAAATCTAAACTTACCGTACTTGATCCCATTTGACTACCTATATTATAAGCTGTACGTTTTAAATCACCTATTTTTTCTGGCATCCAGGTTTTAATTTCATCCTTAGTTATGGGTTTTAATTTTGCCAGTTTTTCAGTCTTTTTTTCCATATGTTTAACGCCTTTTATAAGCTCTTGAACATTGTTAAGATTTTGACTAGTTTCTTTTTTACAAGCTCCTATTGCAAGTAATAAGATTGCTAATGTGATTAATTGTTTCATGTTTTCTAAATTGGTTTTGTTGTTCTAAAAGTTCCTTGAGTAATGTTAATTGATTCGCCATTAATTGTTTTTATTGCTGTAACTGAAAATGTACCTGTTAGTAATTTTTCGTTTTTTGTTATGGTAACGGTTCCTGTTCCGTAATCTTTATCTGTAAGCCAAAACCATCTTTTAAAATTTGACAACCGTTATCATTATCCGTATCGCTACCAGAGACATAATTTCCTGATCCTGTATAATTTTTAATATTTTCATAATTCAATTAATATTATCTATCTATTTAATGGTTTGAAAAATTGATTGGCTTGAATCCCTATGAATGGTATTGGTTTTCGTTCATAATTCATGACATTGTAAATACCAATAACAGAGAAAAACAACCTCAATAAAAACATTAATAATGAAATTTCTAAAATGTATTCATGGATTAAGATCATCTTTGTAAAAATAATTACAGCTATCATTATGGTTAATATTCCTAAAGATTGTCTAATATGGTACCTTGCAAAACTGCTTTTATTTTTGGAATTCATTCTATAAGCTATTAATAAACCAATAATGGTTAAATAGGAAATAACAGCTATTTTCTTTCCTTTTATTTTGAGTGATTTTTTTTGATACATAAGTAATTATTTAAGGTTTCTCTTTTTAAAAAAGCTTAGTTATACATTCTTTAGTCTCTATTATTTACTCAATGTTAACATTAAATACTTATGCTTTTTATTAAAAAACCTATGCATATCAATTAAGATATACATAGGAAATAATTAAGAAAAAACTATTCTTAATATTAACTAAACTATGTTACTTTTTAATTATTTTTTGAGTACTCACTTTTTCATTTGCTTCTATTTTTACCATATAAATACCTGTTGCTAAATCGCTTAAATCTATATTGCTCGTAGTTGCATTTGGCTGTACTGTTTTAACCAGTTTCCCTAATAAATTATAAATGCTTACTTGGGTTATTTCTTCTTGGGAGCCTATATTTAGAATATCTTTAATTGGATTTGGATATAAATTCAATCCCTCAATAATATCATTTGTAACTACTGCGGTAGAGTCGTCATAAGCTGAGATTTTAAACTCACCAAATGGATTATTACCATATCTAAAAATCCTAATTGTTATCCAATCTCCAGGTGTTTGATTTGTTAATTCTATTTTAGAAAAATTATTAACGCCACTATTATCATCACAAGCAAAAAGGCTTGCATCGTTACAACCAGCATAAATTGCCATTACAGTATTTGTAAAATTAGATCCTGAAACAGACTTTGTTTCAATAGTTAAATTGCCTGAGAGTGGTATTTGAGCAGTAAAAAACACGTCTTCTCCTGTTCCTAAATTTCCGCAATTTGGTGCTGAAAAATTACTCGGCCAAGCACCCGCAGTTGTTGCAACAATACTGTTTGAGTTAAAATCTGTACCAATAGTAAGCACTTCTGGTGTATCACAAGCAGAATAAAAAGGTGGTTGCGTGTAATAAGCTGATAATTGGAATTCACCAAAGTCATTGGCACCTCCAAAAACTACAATTCTTATTAATAAAGTATCACCTGGTGTTTGTCCTATAACGTTTAACCGTGCAAAATTAGAGTTATAAGTACTGTCTTCATCTGAGCAAGCAATTTCGGTTAAGGAATTACAAGTACCTGAATAAGCAGTAATTCCTGTATAGCTAATTGCACTACCTATAACTTCATTGGTTTCTAAGGTTAATCTTCCAGAGTTAGGAACAACTATGCTATACCAAACATCAATTCCCTGAAAACTTGAAGGAACACAACTCGGTAAAGGGTTTATTCCAGATTCTGTAGCACCAACATTTGTTGTAATAATACTGTCTGAATTAAAATCTGTACCAACAATTAAAGGTACTGGCGTACTACAATCGTTATTTTCTAATGGTGTATTAAATAGTGTTACTTCTAAAAGACCCGACTCTAATACATCAGTATAATAACCCCAATATCCTAAATTTATCCAATATTGAGTGCCTGATACGGCATTAAAAGTTAATTCTTCTTCCTCACCATCTAGTGTTGAATCGACATTTTCTATACAAGTAAAATTACCACAACTACCTGTGTAAACACCTATTTCGAGATCAAAATCATAAGCTGTTGCCACAATATTCATCTCACTATTATCCAAGGCTGTAAAAGTATACCAAACACCATCGTTCATTCCAGTTCCACAACCGTTAGGTGTAATAAATCCGTTGTTATTTGTAGTTCCTGTAGTAATTTGAGTATTTTGATAAAATGTTTGATTGGAAAAATCAATGGCATTTTGACAATCATCATTAATTGGCGTATCGTGTGTGCCAGATAAAATAACATTATCTATTCCCGCACCGTAACCCCAAGAACCTGTTACATCATCGTAGAAAAAACCAACATACAATTGTGATGTATCTATACCGGGATTTGCTTGAAATATTGGTATTAAATTAATACTTACGTTTGTTGGATCTGTATCTGTATTATAAGAAGCTATTTCAAACCAAGAACCAGTACTGCTATCCCATAATGCTACTTTTAAAATTTCTGATGTAGCTATTTTTAATGCATAATCATACGATAATGTTAAATCATTATTTAAATAACCTGTTACATCTACTGCGCCAACAGATAACCAAGCCGCATTTCTATTAAACGTAGCTCCTCCTGCGGCATCATCATTAAAAATAGCTGCATTTGAAGTGAAACTAGTTGTTGCATACGGAATGTTGTCAGTACCAAACTCCCATAATTGGGTTCCTTCACCTCCATTTTGAATGGTTGTTACCCAGCCCGAAGGGATTGTGTTCCCATCAAAAGTTTCGTTAATAATAACTTGTGCTTTTAAATTGAAGGAAATAATAAGAATAAATAGTATTGTTGAAAAAGTAGTTTTTGTTTTCATAATTTTAAGTGTTATTTATTTTTAGTCTCATTTATCTTATCATTGTTAACATTAAAAAAAAACCTATGCGCATCAATTAAGATACACATAGGAAATAATTAAGAAAAAAACTATTCTTAATAACTAACTATATTACTTTTTAATTATTTTTTTTGTTATTACTTTCTCGGATGCTTCTATTTTTACCATATAAATTCCTGTTGCTAAATCGCTTAAATCTATACTGCTCGTAGTTTCATTTGGCTGTACTTTTTTAACCAGTTTCCCTAAAAGACTGTATATACTTAATTGAGTTATTTCTTCTTGAGAGTCTATGTTTAGAACATTAGTAATTGGATTTGGATATAAATTTAACCCTTCTATAGTATCGTTTTCAACAGCTACCGTAGATAGATTATATGCTGAAATTTTAAATTTATCAAAGTTATTTGCACCCCAATCACTAGCTCTTATATATATTGTACTACCAGATGTCTGTCCTGTAATATCTAATACTGTAAAATTACCAGTGCCTCCATCATCATTACAAGCAATTTCTTGTAGATTATTACAAGTTCCTGTATATGCTGCTAAAACAGTATCTGATATAGTTGACCCTACAAAAGCAGCTGTTTCTACTCTTACAGCTCCATTGCTTGGTACCGTTAATTCATACCATATATCGTTTCCATTTCCAAAACCACTACTACAAGAATATGTAGTAATACCTAAAGTAGGTGTACAACCTAATAATTCTGCAACGACATCGTGATGATCAAAATTATTACCAACGGTTAATGTTGTTCCATTTGTACACATATCATTTGCTGGCGGTGTGTAATAGAATTTAATATCCGTTGAATAATTTTCCACTATATCTTCTGTATTAGAACTGTCGCCTATGTTAAAATAGTAAGTTGTCCCTTGAGTAACTGCAAATCCATTATCTTGTAACCCTTGCAGAACCGCACTCGTAACACAAGAAAAAGCACCACACGAACCAGTGTATACGCTTACAGCTAAATCACCTAAACCTCCATTTAACCAAAAATTATATTCTCCAGTAGCTGGCGCAGTAAACTTATACCAAATCCCATCATTCATGCCAGAACCACATGTTGTTATAAAACCACTATTATTTGTAGCACCTGTTACATCTACATCATCAAAATTAGCATTATGAGCATCACTTGTAAAATCTATTGCGTTTACACAAAGATCATTAGCTGGTGTCTTAGCAACCCAAATGTGTTGTGTGCCTTGCATTGTTGGATTTGTGTTTGTTCCGCTATAATATCCTAAGTTAAACCAATAAGTATGCCCGTTTGTAACATTAATTTTAAGTGATTCTAAATCACCACTTAAAGTAGCATCCATTGTCCCAACTGTAGTCCAAGCGTTTCCGTTTTGGCGATAAGCACCTATTTCTATATCATAATCATCTGCTTTCCCATGAATAGTTAATTCTCCTGTAAAATCTGCCACATATTTATACCAAAGCCCGTTAGACATATGTGAATTTATGCCTGTTGGTAGACTTGCTGGACTTGTGGTTGCTTGATTATCTGCTTCTTGACTATAATTATATGGAAGACTACTTATAACATAATTTGATTGTAAATTACTATATGGTCTGTCATTGTATTGTCTTGCATAAAATGAAACATCATCTATTCCTGCACCCCAACCATTACTTCCATCTATATCATCAAATACAACACCTATACGAAATTGGGTATAATCTAAATTCCAAGAACTTTGCAAATAAGTTTTTATGTCAAAAAATTTTAAATCTGGATCATGTTCCGTCGTAGTTTCCCAAATAGTATGAGGTGGTGTTGATGTACTAGAAAAAGATACATCGGAAACTTTAATAGAAAGTTTATCAGGTTGATTGTCAGACCCAAAAGTGTTTAATGAAGTTCTAATTTTATAAATTAAAG
>JAZGEV010000112.1:0-8998 GCA_036478895.1 Flavobacteriaceae bacterium
GGTTCTTATTTCGGTTGCATTTACCAAAATGCCAGAATTTTGATGTTGTCGCATTACATCACTAAGTTCAATTAAATGAACTTCTTTGTCAAAATCATAAGCTAATTTGTTTTCATCCAAAGCTGGACTAATATTTAATTTAACTGGCGGTAATTGAGCAACATCACCAATCAAAATAAGTTTACAATTTTTACCAGAATAAACAAAATTAATAAGGTCATGTAGCAGAGAACCAGTTTCAAATAATTTGATACCTGATGGACTATCTGGAATCATAGAAGCTTCGTCTATAATAAAAATGGTATTTGTATGTTTGTTTTTTTTTAACACAAAATTCAAACCTCCATCACTTCCTTTTTTTGGGAAGTAAATTTTTTTATGAATTGTAAAAGCGGATTTATGGGAATAATTTGCAATCACTTTTGCAGCTCTTCCGGTTGGTGCAAGTAAAACAAATTTAACACCAACCTGCCATAAATTGTTCACAAAAGAACTTATAGAGGTTGTTTTACCAGTACCTGCATAGCCTTTTAATAAAAATAGGGCATCTTTATTGGTATCGAAAACAAAATGGCTCAATTCTTTTAATAAGCGTTCTTGCGAAAGTGTTGCTGTAAAAGGAAACTTATCAAGTAATAGGTGATAAAATTCAGTTTTGTTTTGAATCATGATTTTTGCTGAAAATTCAAAGGTACAAATTCGTTTTATTTTTTATAAGTTTTTTCTATAGCAATTCAAAAACTGCTTAAAACCAATTATTTACCAAGTAGTTTTTTAAAATATTGATTTATTGTGACAAAATTTTGTTATAAAATTTCCTTAAGTCATATTTTTTTGTAGCTTTGCGAATAACCATTAAAATAATATTTTATAATGAATCCACTTATTCTAATTCTTTTAGCCGTTGTTGCTGTTGCTGTTTTGGCATATTTAATAGTAAATGTAATTCCAAAAAAATTACATCCAATATTATCATTGCTATTTTTAGCATTAATAGTTTGGTTGGGTTCTTTGATTTATAAAGGTATTATGGCACCAGTTAAATTTAAAGTAGAAAAAGAAGCAAGATATACTAAAGTAATCGATAATTTAAAGATGATTAGAGATGCTCAAGTTGCGCATCGTAAAATTGCTGGTGGCTATATAGTGAATCCGCAAGATTTAATTAATTATGTTGATACTGCAAAATATCCAATTACAGAAACTAAAAATATTCAAGTGAATAAATCGCATGGTACTATGACGTATAAAGTAGATAAAAAAGTTGTGAATATTACTGGTTACACACCTGTTGTAGATGAGTTTAGAGGCAGAGATTACAAGAACATGTTTACTGTACCAGGAAGCACTACAAAAATAACTATGGAAGCAGATACCATAGTTGTAGGTGGAATAACTTCTCAAGTATTTACTGCATATGTAGCTAAAAAAGTTGTTTTAGCTGGTTTGCCTAATAAAATGGTGAAAGATGAAGATAAAGCACTTGGTGGTATTACCGTTAAAGGAGATAAAATTTCTGTGGGATCTTTGGAAAGTGTAAAAGTAATAGGAAATTGGCCTCCATTTTATGATAACAAAAAGTGATTTATTAAAAAGTAAACATCTTGTATTGCAGGATATTGAAAATAAACAATTATCCATCCAATTAAGTTTGGATGGATTTTCTTTTTGTATTACCAATACTGGTTTAAATAAAATTATACTATTTAGAAAATATGATTTCCTTGATAGAAACCCTTCAACAACTACCTTATTGAGTAATATTAAAGCCATCTTTAATGAAGAGACTTTATTGCATTTAAACTATTCAAAAGTATTGGTGATTCACGTGAATAACCTATCTGCCTTTATTCCTAAACCTTTGTTTGATGAAAAAAATATTCAGAATTATATAAAATTTAATAATAAAATATTCGATAGTGATTATTTTACGTATGACGATATTAAAAATCAAGATATGGTTTCGGTTTTTGCGCCATATATTAATGTGAATAATTTTTTAATCGATCAGTACGGTGGATTTGAATACAAGCATTTTTCTAGTGTTTTGGTAGAGAATTTACTTCAAAAACACACAGTTAGCAATGCCAATGCTTTGTTTATTCATGTACAAAAAAAACATTTTGAAGTAATTGTAACCAATCATAAAAAACTCATATTATACAATACATTTTCGTATAAAACAAAGGAAGATTTTATGTATTATATTCTCTTTGTAATTGAACAATTACAATTGGATGTAGAGACAATTCGGTTGCAACTTATAGGTTTAATTAAAGAAGGAGATGAGCTGTATAATATAGCTTATAAGTATATTAGAAACATATCTTTTTTGAAAAACAGGACAAGTAAAAACACTATTTTGGAGATAGATGATGACATTATTAGATCCTATTTCACTTTATTTAATGCATCGAGTTAATAATTAGAAACAATGAAAATTAGATTATGAGAATAGTTGCTGGAAAACAAAAAGGAATCCGTGTTAATGCGCCAAAAAAACTACCTGTAAGACCAACTACTGATATGGCAAAGGAAGCCTTATTTAACATATTAAATAATGATTATTATTTTGATGAAATATCAGTATTGGATTTATTTTCGGGAATAGGAAGTATTTCATTGGAGTTTGCTTCTAGAGGTACGAAAGATATTACGAGTGTTGATAAACATAGAGGTTGTTCTAGATTTGTAGCAAGTGTTGCAGAAGAACATGACATGCCAATACAAATAATTAATATGGATGCTTATAAGTTTTTAGAGCAACAATCTAAAAAATTTGATGTAATTTTTGCAGATCCTCCATATGATTTTACGGATGATCAATTTGCAAAAATAGTAACGCTTGTTTTTGATAAAAAATTATTAAATGAGAATGGTGTTTTAATAATTGAACATAGTAAAAAGACAGATTTAGCCACGCAAGTTAATTTTAAAAAGAATAAAAAGTATGGTGGTAATTGTTTTTCGTTTTTTAGTGAGATTCCATTTAATGAAGCGTAGCGCACATTAAATGGCAAACCGAACTAATCCCGCTAAAGCGGGATCTTTGTTTTTTTTGCAAAATCTTTGTTCCATTTAATGAAGCATAGCACACATTAAATGGTAAACCGAACTAATAAATTAACTCAGCCATTTTTTAAAGTCTTGCACTTTCTCCCTACTTACAATGATGTCTATATCATTAAAATTATGAAGCTTAATTTGCAATCTACTATTGGTGTAAGAAATAATATCTTTAATAGCAGACATGTTAATATAAAACTTTCGGCTAACTCTATAGAATTGTTTAGGGTCAAGTTTATCTTCAAGTTGCTCTAACGAATAATCGATACAATAATTTCTATTTGAGTTATTGTGTATGTAAGTTGCCTTTTCTGAACTGTAAAAACATTCAATATCCATGGTATTTACAATTTTTAGATGTTGTCCAATTTTTATGGTGAATCGGTTTTTAAATGTAGGTGTCGCATTCTTAAAATAATCCATAAAACTTTCCATATTTAAAGATGGACTTTTGTTACTTTTAAAATAAGTCTTAAACTTATCTATTGCTTGTTTTAAATCCTCTTCATCAATAGGTTTTAATAAATAATCGATGGCATTTAGTTTAAAGGCTTTTAGAGCGTATTCGTCATAAGCTGTTGTAAATATCACCGCAGATTTTATGTCAATCTCTTCAAAAATTTCAAACGATAAGCCATCGGATAATTGAATGTCGAGAAAAATTAAATCGGGATGTTGGTTTTTAGAAAACCATAAAATTGATTCTTCAACAGAATGAAGCATAGTTGTTACATTAATGTCAAGTGTATTGAGCATTCTATTTAACCTTCTTGCAGACGGTTTTTCGTCTTCTATGATAAGTACTTTCATTGTGAGTGTTGTTGAAGAATCTATTTAATTATTTAAAAGCGTACGTGATTATCAAATTGATCATTATCCATCAATTCTTTTATTTTTTTAGTTTCCCAATTACTACCTTTGCTAAACGCAATAAAGCCTTGTATAGTTAGCCCCATTCCCCAGCCAAATATTGGAAACCAAAACCATTGAATTGTATTTGATGTGTAATTGTACCATATAAAGTAAAGTAAAGGCATTGTGAATAAATAAGCTATTAAGCTACTATAAAAATCTTTCATTTCTTTAACTTTAGCTTTTGCTCTGTTGTATTTCTCTTGTTGATTTAATGTGTTCATAATTTTCGAATTTTTTAATAGTAAAGGTAATTTAACAATAAATTCAGTGTCTGTCTTTTCAATGATAACGTTTGATGTTGTTATCAAAGCATAACGGTCAATAATGTTATTTAAGCCTACTTTTGTGCTTTTTTCTAAATTACTTTTAGGGTTAATATTATTTTTTATAACTAAATAGTTATTTTCTTGTGATATGTTAATGTATAATTTGTTGGTTTCACTTATTACATTATGTTTAATGGCGTTTTCTAATAATAATTGTAACGCCAATGGGACAATTTTTAAGTGATCGTTTTGCAATGTTTCTGGTATGTTAAAGTCAATGGCGTTTTCAAAACGTAATTTTAAGAGTGCCATATAATTCTTCGCAAATTGCAATTCTTTGTTTACTTCAATTAAGTCTTGATTTTTTTGTTGCAAAACATAACGATAGATTTTGGATAATTTTGTTGTGAACTTTTCTGCCTGTTTTGGATTTTCTTCAATGAGAGATGTTAACACATTTAAACTATTGAATAGAAAATGTGGATCTAACTGATTTTTTAAACTCTCAAACTTAGCCGATTCCGTTTTGCTAACTACTTTTTGTTCTTCAACTTTATTGGATGATAATGCTTTGTAAAAGTGAATGGCATAAACAGTAATAAGTACATTTGCTGATAATATGAAACTAAATATATAGTAGCTTTTATCTGTATTTAAAAAAGTTTCAAATGAATTTTTTTCTATAACCAAAACCGTGAATAATCGCAACATAACAATTGCAAGCATCGTTAAAATAATAGAACCAAAAATGCCATAGAATAACCTTTTTTTTGGATATTCTTTAATTGGAAAATAAGTGTTTAAAAAAACAATAAATTTAAAATTCACAAAAGTAATAACAAAAGAGTATAAAAAGTGTACTGCAAAAACAAGTAGTAAGTTTGTGATGGAATTATTGAATCCGTTACTAACTAACGATCTTTCAATAAAAAAGACGCAAACACTTATTATAATACTGTATTTCGATATTTTTAATAATTCTTTCATTGTTTTCAAATATACTTTTTTCTTACTTTATTTTAACGCAATTGGTTCAATTAAAATTTAATAAATATATTTAAATCAATATCTTTCAATTCAAATTTGGAATCTTCAAATTTTGGTGGACCAAATTTCATAATATTATTGCTTGCACCATAATCCTCTAGAGGCATACCAGTTTCTGCAAAATCCATTCTACTATTACTGTTACTGTCGTGGTAGCATAAAATTGCATATGTGTCACTTTCTTCAATGTTAAACGTTACCGATGCGATACCGTTTTTAATAGTTGATTCTATTTGTTGAATTGGATTACGTTTAGAAAATCCTTCTTTTTTGTAAATTGAAAAATAAATTTTACCTAAATCATTAGGAGCATTTTTTACAGTTACAGTAATTTTTTTATTTTTAGAAATAGTTTCAACATCTTGTGAGAAACTTAATAATGTTGCTAAAAATAATACGATGGCTAAAATAATTTTTGTCATAATTTTATATTTTTAAGGTTAATAACACTGCAAATATGAGCTGTATTATAGTTTTTATAAAAATATTATTACCGAACTGTATTATTATTAGGATGAATTGTAGTTTACTTGGGTTTAGTATTTATGTAAGCCTTTTTAGCTTGTAATCAGGTAGTTAATAGGCCGTATCAATTCCTTTTAGTATTTTTGTATTCAATTCTTATTATAGGATAACATAGGTATAAAAAAAAGCCTTCAATTAATTGAAGGCTTTTAAGATTTTATTTTTACATTCTATTAAAACGGTAAATCATCTGGATCTGCATCTGTTGTTTTAGTTGCAGGTTCAAAAGCATCCATAGTTTCTACTGGAGGCGTATTTCCTGCAGGTGCGTCAGCAGATTTTTCTATTCTCCAGCCTTGTATTGCGTTAAAATATTTTGCAACACCTTCTGGGTTAATCCATTCTCTTCCTCTTAAATTAATGTTGATTTTTACATCATCACCAATTTTAAAAGCATCTAGTAAATCACATTTATCTTGGATGAATTCCACCATAATCATTTGTGGGTATTGCTCATCTGTAGTTACAACACATTCTCTTTTACGAAAACCGTTACTTCCAAATGTTTGCGTGTCACTTAATACTTTAATTTTTCCTGCTACTTCCATTGTATTATTGTTTTTTTGTCGATTTGGCTATTTATTAAACCGACTCCTAATTAGTTAAAAGTACTTTCCAAGCGGATTGTACATCATTTTGATTTAAAAAATCTTTGGCAAAAGTATGTTTTTCAACCGAATTTAATCCTATAAATTGAGAATTCTCTTTTGAAAACTTATTAACATCTTGGCCATTTGGAATAGATTCAACATTCCCAAGTAAACCTAAATCATTGCCATTTAATATGCTTGAATTTTTTATATGAGATGGAATTTGATCAATGCCAATACCCAAAGTACTTAATGGTTTTGGAATCTCAAAAAAACCAGATTTAGCACGTGAATAAAAGCTTCCTCCAGCTCTAGCGACTAAGTCTAATTTAACTTGGTCAATACTATTATTATCGTCTAGTACAGATTCATCAATATGTATTTTAAGGACTTCACAAATAACTAAATTTCCAGCACCTCCATTATTGCCTAAACTTACAATGTCTATAACTTTGCATTCCATTTGTACGGGAGATTCTGCTACTCTAAATGGTTTTATAGAATCCGATTTTAACATCGTAAACCCAGCTTTATCAAACTCATTAACATCTTTTGCATATTCGGTACTCGATAATGACATTTGTTGAACAATAGCATGATTTACAACATTAATAACAACCTCTTTTATGGTATGAACATTCTCTAAAGTATGTTTTGTTGTGTTGTCACGCACTCTACGTGCAGGTGAGAAAATAAGAATTGGAGGATTAGCACTAAACACATTAAAAAAACTGAAAGGTGATAAATTTGGATTGCCATTATCATCAATTGTACTAGCTAACGCAATAGGTCTTGGTGCAACAGCACTTAATAAATAGCCGTGTAATTTTGGCGTTTCTGTATTCTTAGGGTCTATAGTTAGCATTCAATTCTATTTAAGTGAATTACAAAAATACTTATTTATAATTACTATTGTCTGATAAAAATTATAGATAATCGATAAAGCCTGAAAAGTAGAAAGTTAAAGCAGTATTTTAAAAATAGAACATTGCTTTTAAGAAAATATAGTAGTCTCAATAAAAAACACTTATAATTTTATTACATTAACAGATTGTCAGGTAGTTACGTTTTTTAGCCTTACATCCTAAAGTGAAGCGGTCTAACATCTTTACTGAACAATATTAATAGTTAATAACTCCTAATAAAAATAAATGAATAAACATTTTTATATAGCTTATTTTTGTGGTACTAATTAATTAATACAAAACTATAAATGGAAGTAAATACACTTAAACCAAAAATTTTCGCGTGTAGCGGAAGCGTTGAGTTAGCCAAAAAAATTGCAGATTCCTATGGACTTGAGCTTGGCGAATCAAAAAAAACACTTTTTAGCGATGGTGAGTTTCAAGTATCATATGAAGAATCTTTAAGAGGAAGACGTATATTTATTATCTGTTCTACGGTTCCACCAACCGATAATTTAATGGAGTTATTATTGATGTTAGATGCGGCTAAAAGAGCATCTGCTCGTCATATAACTGCTGTCATTCCTTATTTTGGTTGGGCAAGACAAGACAGAAAAGACAAGCCTAGAGTGCCAATTGCTGCTAAACTAGTTGCAAATTTATTGCAAGCTGCTGGAGCAACACGTGTGATCACAATGGATTTACATGCCGATCAAATTCAAGGTTTCTTTGAAAAGCCGGTAGACCATTTATACGCATCAACAATATTTTTACCTTACATTGACAGTTTAAATTTGGATAATATTACCATTGCTTCACCAGATATGGGTGGATCAAAACGTGCATATGCTTATTCAAAATATTTAAAAAGTGAAGTAGTAATCTGTTATAAGCAACGTGAAAAAGCAAATGTAATTTCGCATATGGAACTTATAGGTGATGTTAAAGGACGCAATGTAATTATAGTTGATGATATGGTTGATACTGCAGGAACATTGACAAAAGCGGCGGATTTAATGATGGAAAAAGGAGCTATAAGTGTGCGTGCAATTACCACACACGCTATACTATCAGGTAGTGCCATAGAGCGATTAAAAAAATCAAAATTATTAGAATTGATCGTTTCTGATACTATTATTAAAAAACATGACTGTTCTAAAATAAAAGTAGTATCTTGCGCCCCATTATTCGCTGATGTGATGAAGAAAGTTCAAGACAACACATCCATTAGCAATCAATTTTTAATGTAAAAAAATACAAAATGCAAACTATTACAATTGAAGGAACAAAAAGAGAACTCTTAGGGAAAAAAGACACAAAAGCCCTACGTAATGCTGAAAAAGTACCTTGCGTAATTTATGGAAGTGGTAAAAATAGCACGATTCATTTTTCGGCAGAGGAAAAAGCGTTTAGAAATTTAGTATATACACCAAATGTATATACTGCAACAATTAAATTGGGTGGAGAAACTTTCCACACAATATTACAAGACATTCAGTTTCACCCTGTAACTGATCGTATTTTACATATCGATTTCTACAAGTTAGAAGATGATAAAGAAGTAACGATGAACATTCCTGTAAAATTACATGGAAATGCTCCAGGAGTTATGAATGGTGGAAGTTTACGTTTTACAAACCGTAAATTAAAAGTAAAAGCAATACCTGCAAATTTACCAGATCAA
>JAZGEV010000113.1:0-4685 GCA_036478895.1 Flavobacteriaceae bacterium
TAAAATATAATGTTTTATGAAAAAAATAATTATTAAAGTTGTTATAACGATACTATTTTTAGTATCACATCTCAATTATTCTCAGAGTATTGTTTCAGAAGTTATTTATCAAAAAAAAATATATGTTGATTTATCAAAAAAAGAAAAAGGAGTAGCTTCTGATATTTTAGCAAGTAGTTTAAAAAAAATGAAAGACTTAGAGTATGTATTAATTTTTAATAAAAAAGAATCTTTATTTAAAGAAAAGCAAGCAATGGTTTCTGATGATGAAAATTCTCTAAGTAATTCATTAAGTAAAATGTTAGGTGGAGGAAATGGTGTTTTTTATACAAATCTAAAGGAAATGGAAATTTTGCATCAAAAAGAGTTTTCTTCTAAATTTTTCATTATTAAATCATCTATAAAGAAAGATAAATGGAAAGTAAGTACTGAAAATAAAAAAATAGGTAAAGATTTATGCTATAAAGCTACGAGTACTATGACTTTAGAAACAATTAGAGGGGCTAAAATAAAAGATGTAACCGCATGGTATAACCCAAATATTCCTTCATCATTTGGACCTGTTGGATACGGAGGTCTGCCAGGTTTAATACTAGAACTTCAGATTGGAGAAGTAGTTTATACCGCTAAAGTAATATCATTAAATAAATATAAAAATCAAAAAATAAAACTACCTAAAAAAGGACAAGTAGTTTCAGAGAATGAATTTCAAAGAATAATAAAAAATGGATTTAAGAAGTATCAAAAGAATTGAATTCAAAATCCTCTTTAGATATGTTTTTTCAGAATAAATTGTTTTTGTTCATTTCTTTCGGGTTGCTTTTCAATTCAAATATTATATCACAAACATATGAAATTACGGGAATTGTAAGGGATTCAATTACGAACGAACTGTTACCTTACTGTAACATTCTTGCAAAACCATCATCAGAACAAATTGAAATATCTTTTGCAATTACTGATGAAGAAGGAAAGTATAAATTATCATTGTTAAAAGGTAAATCTTATATAATTACAGTAAGTTATTTAGGTTTTCAGTCAGTAAATTTTGAACTTAAACAAAATAAAAATATTACTAAAAATATAGAATTACAACCTTCTGTTAATCAATTAGATGAAGTTATTGTTATTCAACAATTACCTGTAGTGGTTAAGCAAGATACTATTGTGTATGATACTAAAGTTTTTACTACAGGTACTGAACGTAAACTAAAGCAAGTTTTAAAAAAACTACCGGGTGTTGAAGTGGATAAAAATGGTAGTGTAACCGTCTTAGGTAAAAAAGTGGACAAGTTATTGGTTGATGGTAAAACTTTTTTTAGTGGTAATACTAAATTGGGAGTAGAAAACATCCCTGCCGATGCTATTGATGCCGTTGAAGTACTAGATAATTATAATGAAGTTGCTTTTTTAAAAGGGATATCTGGTAGTAATAAAATGGCAATGAATATCAAACTAAAAAAAGATAAAAAAAAGTTTGCTTTTGGTGATATCGAAGCTGGAGGTGGTAATGATAAACATTATTTAATACACCCCAATTTGTTCTATTATAGCCCAAAAAACAATATTAATTTTATTGGAGATATTAATGATATTGGTATAAAATCTTTTACAATAAAAAATTATTTAGAATTTGAAGGGGGAATTGGTAAAATGTTTAGTGACCCCAGTTCTTATTTTAAGCTTTCGAGTAATCAGTTTTCAAGTTTTTTAGAGAATCAAGATTTTAATGCCAGTCAAAATAAGTTTGGAGCAATCAATATAACCCAAACTATTAGTGAGAAAATTGATCTAGCAAGCTATGCTATTTTTTCAAATACAAAAACGAAAACTTTGAATGAGACCACAAACCAGTATATAACTCAAGACACCCAAGCTATAGAAAATAGGTTGGCAAAAGGTAGTACAGATAATACTTTTATAATGGCAAAAGTATCTTTAGATTTTGTTCCTACTACTAATGATGATATTTCTTATTCCGGCTTCTTTAAATCATCAAATAATAACAATAAGAATACTATAGAGACGGTTACACCTGCAATAACCAATAACATCAATTCATTTGTTAATACTGATGCTATAACCATAAAACAAAATGCTGAATGGCATAAAAAGTTATCCAGAAAACATACCACTTCATTAACTGTTAATTATTTGTATGATAAAAGTGACCCTACCACTAAATGGATAACAGATGAACCCATTCTAACAAGCTTAATACCATTATTAGATGATAGTGAAATAAATATCAATCAAATTAAAGAATTACAAATCAATTCTATCGATTTGCTATTTAAACATTATTGGGTGTTAAATAACAGTAATCATATTTATACAACTATTGGCAATAATTTTTTAAAGGAGAACTATAAAACTAAAGAATTTCAACAATTAGCTAACGGAATTGTAAATAATTTTAATACATCTAGTTTTGGTAACAATTTAAATTTTCAAATAAATGACCTATATGCAGGTGTACAACATAAATTTAAGATAGGTATTCTAACTGTTAAATCTGGTATCTCTGCACATTATTATAACTGGAAAGTGAATCAGTCAATAAAAATTGATTCTAATAAATTGGTGTGGTTGCCCGATTTTTTAACAAAAATAGATTTTAGCAAATCAGAACATTTGAATTTTAAATACAATTTAAAAAGTTCTTTTGCTGATGCACCTAATTATGCCAGTCAATTTCAGTTAATACGCTATAACGCAGTATCACGTGGTAATGAAAATTTAGAGAATGAATTATTTCATTCTGCAAGGTTATGGTACACTAAATTTAGTTTGTATAAGGGCATTCTAATGAGTGGTAGCATTGGTTTTAACAAAAAAATAAAAAGTATTAGAAATAAAGTACAGTTGCAAGGTATAGATAGGTTTACTATGCCTTTTTTAACTGACAACCCTGAAACAACATGGACTTTTCGGGCAAATATTAGAAAAAAATTAGGAAAATTAACAGCTAAACTGAAAGGAAACTTACATTTTTCTGATTATCTACAAGAGGTAAATAGCCAAATTTCAAAAAACGAATCATCTACACAAAATTTTGGTGTAGAGTTGGCTACAAACTTCAAAAAATTACCCAATTTAGAAGTGGGCTATACTAAAGGTTTCAGCAAATTTATATCTGCCAATTCTACTTCAAACTTTTCTAGTGAGAATCCATATATTAATTTAGAGTATGATTTTTTAAAAGGGTTTACTTTATTAGCAGATTATTCTAGAACCAACTATAGAGATAATAATAATCAAAAAAATAGTTATGAAATAGCCAATGCATCCTTATTCTATCAAAAAGAAGATAGTGCATGGGGGTTCAAAATAACAGGAACAAACATTTTAGGTGTTGATTTTAAAAATAATAACTCCTTTTCGGACTTTTTGATTTCTGATAATAAAACATTTATTTTACCTAGAATTTGGTTGTTTACAGTAACTTACAAGCTTTGATTAGAATATGCTTTTATATCTTCTAGTTATTTTAAGATTTAAAACTCATCCTATTTTTTTGATTAACATATATATCATAAAATATTTGGGAACGGATTAAAAAAACTGGGGAAGAGACTTTTTATCGGGTGAATTATGACACTGAAAATGGTAAAGAAATGACCGAAGAAGCCAAACGAAAAAAAGCTAAAAAATATGTAGAAAAAGATGGTCAAAAATTATTAATAAGTACGAGCATTGCAGATACCTCATACATTACCAATGTAATCAAAGCCTATGTTTATGGTGATACAACTGCTGAAAAACAGTTATATAAAGAACCTTTATTGACTGATAAGGAAACTAAAGAATTACAAGAACTGCAAAAAAAGATGGGAATAGATTTTAAAAAATACAATGAAGACTTAGCAAAACAAATGCAGGTAAAACAAGATAATACCCGAGTGGTAAAACCAAATATATCTAAAAAATTAGACTAATGAAAAACATACTTATACTAGGTGTTTTTCTAACACTTATTAATTGCACTATGATATCACAAGATAAAGTTAAACGTAACGAATTTATAGAACTCCACAAACATAAAGGAAGTGAAAATTATGAGGTGGTAGAATTATTTGAAAATAAATTTGAAATGGTAGCTCCGTTTTTAATTGATAAAGAAAAAAAAGATTTGGTTATTTATGGTTTTCAAGAGGAAAAACTAAGAAAGCAAAACACACTTAAAACCAAACGAATTTCAAATTTAGGGAAAATTACAAAAGTTCTTGATGATACTCATAGAAAACTAAAGGATGGCACAATGCGAGATAGCGAATACTATGTAAACTGGATAATAAACGGTGATACCACCAAACACAAATACCTAGACCCTTTTACCAATAAAGAAATAGACGATCCTTACGGTGATAGTTTTAAAGCCAATCAAAAAGACCACGAAAAACAGTTTGAAAAATTTAAAGAATTGTATGCCAAAGCCCAATATATATATGTCTATAGCAGTTTTTACTATTTTAAAATAGATAAGAAATGGTATTTAATGAGATTTTATAAAATGAGTAAGGCTTTAGGTTTAGATATAGAACAACTTTACCCCCCCAAAGAAGACCAAGACATTCGTATGGTAGCCCTACAAGATTTGAGTCCTAAATATTTTATAGCACCCAATGAGCGAGACACCCAATTAATTAGAGAAATGGAATATGAATCTACAGAGTATGAAGAAA
>JAZGEV010000114.1:0-35093 GCA_036478895.1 Flavobacteriaceae bacterium
AACCGAAATAAGAACCATCTTAGGTGAGTATTATAATGGTATTGAGTTTCAATTTCAATTGAATTATCCAGATATTATTAGGCTTATAGATGGCTATGACATAGAAGCGGCCATAGATGAATCTTACAAAAATAATGGCATTGAAGAAACCGCTATTATAGTACGATCCAACAAAAGAGCCAATCAATACAACCAGCAAATTCGGTATAAAATACGCAATCAAGAGCATGAAATATCGGTAGGTGATTTTATAATGGTTGTTAAAAATAATTATTTTTGGTTAAACGATAGTGATGATGCAGATTTTATTGCCAATGGTGATATTTGCGAAATTATGAGAATTCATTCCTATAAAGATTTGTACAACTTTCAATTTGTAGAAGTTAGTGTAAGAATGATTGACTATCCAAATCAACAAGCCTTTGACACAGTTATAATGTTGGATACTTTAACCAGTGAAACACCATCATTAAGTTATGAAGACTCCAATAAATTATACAATGCAGTAAAAGAAGATTATGCAGATTATTCAAAATACAAACAATATCAAGAAATTAAGAAAAATGTTTATTTTAATGCGTTGCAAATAAAATTTTCTTACGCTATGACGTGTCACAAATCACAAGGCGGTCAATGGGATACTGTTTTTATAGAACAACCTTACATTCCCGAAGGAACAGACATTGCCTATTTTAGATGGCTATACACTGCTATTACAAGAGCACAAAAAAAAGTGTATTTAATTGGTTTTGGTGATGTTTTTTTCCAATAAAAAAGTCTTAAAAATTAATTTAAGACTTTTATTATATTTTAATTTAAATGCGATGTTTTTTAAACTCATCTATTAAATTATCAATTTCTACTTTTACAGTGTTTTTCAATAACGCATCGGGTAAACCAGTTGTATTACTAACAGCTTTCATATAAAAAACATGATAACCTTCGCCAATTAATGACAATACAGTTCCTGCTAATTTTTACTCCAAGCATTTTTTAATTCAATGGCATTTGCTGGTGGCAATTGCTTGATGGCTTCCGTTGAAATAATATCTGAAACTCTTCCCATCATTGCAATCATCATATTATTGGATACCTTACGTTTTATATGTAAAATCCCAACAAATGTTTGCCATTCCCAATACTCTTGGCTAAAATCACCGGTAACTGTTTTAACAATCCAATCTTTTAATGATTTTTCTCTTATTTCACGTTCACCAGGATGAAAAATTTTAGCTGTTTCAGTATTACTAAAAACCGTATCGTAAAAATCTGTAACAATATAATCTGCACTAGCAAACAAAAAATCCTTATTGGCTCTAATTGTTGCAATATCTTGGTCATTAAGCTTAGTTTGTTCTGGTAACTGAGCTAAAATAGTTTGGGTAACTTCTTTTAACATATTATAATAATGCTGTTATTTCATTTGTTGCTGAATCTAAATACATCATCAATAATCCTAATTTAGAACTGTCTTTTGCAACAAGACCAATAATTGTATTTTCATTAACATCTTTTAATAAAATATAACCATCATTGGTTTTAATATAAAACTGCTCAATGGTTCCTTTATCCAAATCCGAAGAGAATTTTTCTCCCATAGAATGCAAAGAAGCTATCATTACTGCAACTCTATCTTCATTATCTGCATTAATGGATGCAATTGTTAATCCTTCAGAATTTACTAATAATGCAGAATCAGAATTAGTATTCTCTACTAATTTATTTAATATTTCTTCTAAGTTGTTCATATTTTATATTTTTATTGCAAATATAAAATATTTTTTTATTTTTACCGATTCAAATTATATCTTTTTTTGAGAAAATTGCTTTTGACACTTAAAATTTCATTATGAATAAAAATATTAAAGAATTACAATCCGAGCTTGGAATATTGGTCAATGAATTTGATCGGTTAAAAAAATCGATTAAAAAAGAAGTTCAGCCAAAAAGTAAACCAGTTAAAAAATCTAAGAAAACATCTAAAAAAATTAATGATGATTTTTTTAAAATTAGTAAACTTACTCAAGATAAAAAAACAGAATTCAAAATAAAAAACACACCACAGCCAAAAAAATCTATTCCTGAAAATGATCCAGAAACACAAAAAATAATTAATAATTTTGAATTAATTCTTGATAAAGACATTTCAATAAAAGGTGTTGATTCCGCAAAAAAAACTGAAAATTTAAAAACTACCACTCCTAAAACTAAAACAAACACACCCACAATCCCTCTAGAAAATATCGTTGAAAACTCTGCTGACTACAATTACCTTACAATTAAACAGAAATTAGAGATTATTAATAAAGGTATTAAAAATAAGAAAGAAGCCATTAGTAAGATTGAGACAAAAAGTCAAACAATTAAAGTAGAAGAAAGCAAACCAGTTACGACCAAAAAAAAATCAAAATCCAAAATCATTGCTAATACACCTCGTAATAAAAAGCCTACTGTTTTAGATTCAAAGAAAAAAAAGACCGTAAAATCAGTTAATAAGAAAGTAAAAAATAAATCATTCATTGATTTTAGTGATCGACTAACACAAATTATTTTAGCTCTTATTCTAATTGCAATCATTCTTGCTTGGTTTGCTCTTAAAAACTAATTATTCACAATTTTTTATAAGTTTTTTAAAAAAAAGTTTTGTAATTTTATAAAATACTCGACATTTGTACAAACAAAAACAAATGCCAAAAAACAACGCCATTAAATCGGTATTAATTATTGGATCGGGCCCAATAATTATAGGACAAGCTTGCGAATTTGATTATTCGGGAACACAATCAATAAGATCGTTAAGAGAAGAAGGAATTGAAGTTATTTTAATTAACTCCAATCCTGCTACAATTATGACTGATCCGCAAATGGCAAATCAAGTCTATTTGCTTCCATTGACTACAAAGTCAATCGTTCAAATATTAAAAAATCACCCAAACATTGACTCTGTTTTACCAACAATGGGTGGACAAACTGCCCTTAATTTATGTATTGAAGCAGATGATAAAGGCATTTGGGAAGAATTTAATATAAATATGATTGGTGTTGATATTGAAGCCATTAAAGTGACCGAAGATCGCGAAGAATTTCGTAAATTAATGAATAAAATTGGCATTCCACAAGCACCTAGTAAAACAGCTACGTCGTTTTTAAAAGGAAAAGAAATTGCTCAAGAATTTGGCTTTCCTTTAGTCATTAGACCATCATTTACTTTAGGTGGATTTGGTGCATCAATTGTTTATAAAGAAGATGATTTTGATGAATTATTACAACGTGGTTTAGAAGCATCGCCAATTCACGAAGTACTTATAGACAAAGCTTTATTAGGTTGGAAAGAATTTGAATTGGAGTTATTACGCGATAAAAATGATAATGTAATCATTATTTGTACGGTAGAAAATATGGATCCTATGGGCATTCATACAGGTGATTCTATTACTGTTGCACCAGCAATGACATTATCTGACAAAACCTATCAACGCATGCGAGATATGGCAATTCACATGATGCGCTCCATTGGAGATTTTGCTGGTGGATGTAACGTACAATTTGCTATTAGTCAAGATGAAAAAGAAGATATTATTGCCATTGAAATAAACCCACGTGTTTCTAGATCTTCCGCTTTAGCATCAAAAGCTACTGGTTATCCAATTGCAAAAGTAGCCACAAAATTAGCTTTGGGATATCACCTAGATGAACTTAACAATCAAATTACAAAAACAACTTCGGCTTTTTTCGAACCAACATTAGATTATGTTATTGTAAAAATTCCACGTTGGAACTTTGATAAATTCGAAGGCTCGGACAGAACGCTTGGTTTACAAATGAAATCGGTTGGTGAAGTTATGGGAATTGGACGTTCGTTCCAAGAAGCCTTGCATAAAGCAACACAATCTTTAGAAATTAAACGCAACGGAATTGGCGCAGATGGCAAAGGTTACACACGTTACGAAGAAATTATTGAAAAATTACAAAACCCAAGTTGGGATCGTGTATTTGTTATTTATGATGCCATACAAGCTGGAATTTCATTAGAAAAAATAAATGAAATTACACGTATAGATATGTGGTTCTTAAAACAATACAAAGAATTACATCTGTTAGAAAAAGAAATTGCAACACATACTTTGGATACATTGCCACGAGATTTACTATTAAAAGTAAAACAAAAAGGCTATGGAGATCGTCAAATTGCACATACACTTGGCTGTTTAGAGTCTGAGGTCTACGCAAAAAGAGAAGCATTAAACGTTAAAAGAATTTTTAAATTAGTAGACACTTGTGCTGCAGAGTTTAAAGCAGAAACGCCTTACTACTACTCTACTTTTGAAAACAATATTATTGTTAATGGCAAAGCATTAGTCGATAATGAATCTAAATCATCCAACAAGAAAAAAGTTATTATTCTAGGCTCAGGTCCAAATAGAATTGGACAAGGTATTGAGTTTGATTATTGTTGTGTTCACGGCGTATTAGCAGCCAAAGAATGTGGCTATGAAACCATTATGATTAACTGTAATCCAGAAACGGTTTCAACCGATTTTGATATTGCAGATAAACTCTATTTTGAACCTGTTTTTTGGGAACACATTTATGACATCATCCAACATGAAAAACCAGAAGGTGTTATTGTACAATTGGGCGGACAAACCGCTTTAAAATTGGCAGAAAAGTTAGAAAAATATGGTATAAAAGTAATGGGAACTAGTTTTGATGCATTAGATTTAGCCGAAGATCGTGGGAGATTCTCACAATTACTGGTCGATTTAAAAATACCTTTTCCAGAATTTGGAACAGCAACCAATGCACAAGAAGCCTTAGCTATAGCTGACAAATTAGATTTTCCAATATTAGTTCGTCCTAGTTATGTACTTGGTGGACAAGGCATGAAAATTGTCATAAACAAACAAGAATTAGAAGAACACGTGGTTGATATTTTACGTAAAATACCAAATAACGTTTTATTATTAGACCATTATTTAGATGGTGCAATAGAAGCTGAAGCCGATGCCATTTGCGACGGAAAGGATGTTTATATTATTGGAGTAATGGAACATATTGAGCCTTGTGGCGTACACTCGGGCGATTCCAATGCTACTTTACCACCTTTTAACCTAGGTGAATTTGTAATGCAACAAATTATAGATCACACCAAACGAATTGCCGTAGCTCTTAAAACTGTAGGACTTATAAATGTTCAATTTGCTATAAAAGACGATGTTGTTTATATTATTGAAGCCAACCCAAGAGCGTCTCGTACAGTGCCTTTTATCTCAAAAGCGTACAAAGAACCTTATGTGAATTATGCAACTAAAGTAATGCTTGGCGAGAAAAAGGTGAAAGATTTTACATTTAATCCACAACTAAAAGGTTATGCCATAAAACAACCTGTTTTCTCATTCAATAAATTCCCTAATGTGAATAAAGCTTTAGGTCCAGAAATGAAATCTACAGGTGAAAGTATTTTATTCATTGACGATTTAAAAGATGATGCGTTTTATGAATTGTATTCTCGTAGAAAAATGTATTTGAGTAAGTAAGATAAGAGTCAAGACCGCTTTGCTAAAAGAATCAAGAGTCAAAACAAGACAAGACAAGGACAAATTAAAATAAATAAAAATCTCGCACAGCTGTGCGAGATTTTTGCATAAATATTGTTTTGTATTTTTTTAATTTACTTAATACAAGTTTCAGTTTACACGTTTTTTTTTAATATGATTTAGTTATATCATTTCAAGCTTAGTCGAGAGCATATATCAATAAATTTAATACTCAGATTCCGTAATACTATTACTTTCCAAATAAACATGCGTAAATTTATCATCCTTCTCACGGATTCTTCTTTTAATATCTGCTACTACTCTTTCTAATTCCCTTACTTTAAGATCGTCTTTAAAATTGACCTCAACACCAACCATGACTTCATCTGGACCTAAATGCATAGAACGCAGATTACCGAAAAATTCAATTTCTTTATAGTCATCAATAATGTCTGATATCATTTTTAAATCAGCTTCAGATGCTGTTTCACCAACCAATAAATTCTGTGTTTCTCTTGCCATAAAATAGGCAACATAAATTAGTAATAAACCAATTGCAACTGAGGCATAAGCATCATAAATGGCATTGTCCAAAAAGTACGTTAAAGTTACTCCAACCAAAGCAATAAACAAACCTGCTAAAGCCGCTGTTTCTTCAATAATAATAGAAAAAGTTGCAGCATCTTTACTTTCAATTAGTGCAGACGTAAACCCAATTGGATATATTTTACGAAATTGTTTTATAGCGATTCGCAAACTAGTTCCTTCAAAAAGCATTGCACCAATTATTACACCGTAATTCCACATTATATTACTGTGATTTGTTTCCGTAATTGGGTGTAATATATGTTTTACACCTTCATAGATAGCAACAATACCTCCAAGAGAAAAAATAAATATAGCAACTACAAAACTCCAAAAATAAATCTCTTTTCCATGACCAAATGGATGCATTTTATCAGCACCCTTTTTACTTCTTTTTATTCCATACAGTAATAATAAACCATTAGTAGTATCTATAACGGAATGGATTCCTTCGGAAAACATTGCTGTACTTGCCGTAAATGATGCAGCAACAAATTTTAATATTGCTATTAATAAATTTGCAATTATTGCTGCAATAATTGATAATGTTGAACCGCCTGCTGCCATAAATTTTATGAATTTTAATGTTTTATTTAAGCTTCCAAAAATACTAATAAATGCCGTAATATTAAAGAATAACAATTGAATTTTCTAACAGATGTTAAAATGAAACATATCTAACCAGTATTGGATAACTTTGTTGATTGAAAAGGTTTGTGTATGAGAAGTAGCGATAAAAAAGCTTTATTTTTCGGTTAATCACAAAAAAGCACAAACTTTTGAGGTTTGCACTTTCCTTAGCCATTACTTATATACTTTATTATGTGGTGTAATCCTTATATCACATTGATTGTTAATATTATAAACCCGATAAAGATTAGTCCATTTAGTAGTGTTCTAACTAAATGAAGTCCACCCCAATTTTGAATATCAGATGCAGTCTGTTCAGATAATGGGTCAACATTTTCGTCCATTAATCGTCTGTTAAGTGGCATCATAAAAAATATGGTATAAGGTCCATTTAGGTGCATCAACATTGAAATTCCAAACCACCACCAATTTCCTGTCATAATGGAATAAACTAATGCTAAAAGTGTTACAATAATGGATAAAACTAAAACCCAAATATGTGTTTTATCAAAAAATGGTTTAAATACTTCAATTGCAGTTGTTTTTTTTGCCATTACCAAAATTGGATGAACTATTACAGTTGCAGTTAATGCAATTCCAAATTGTGCTCCCATTAATAACAGAATAAGTAAGATTAATAAATCTGTCATAATATATTTTGTTTAGAGTATTCTTTTTAATGTGTTTTCTTTTTTTATAATTAAGTGCTTGATAAAACCTCCTACGTGCATTACTAACAAAATCATCATTATTGTTGCCATAATTCCGTGAGGTTTTAAAGGTGGAATTTCGCTATGTGATTTTACCATATCAATAGTTCCTGTTTTTAGTGCTTCACCGTAACCACCTAAAATCATTGATGCTAAACCTGAAATGGCAATACTAAAAAGTAAGAAATAGAATATATTATGTATCCAAACTGCTAATTTATCGTTGAATTTTGAGCCTGTTTTTAAGTCTGCTGGTCGTTCGTGTTTGAAAAATGATATTGTTCTAATAATTGTGAAAATTAAAACTAATATTCCTAAAATTGCGTGAATTTTCACCAATCCCATTTTTTCGGATATTTCAAGTCCTTCCATATATTTCCCCATTGGAAAAAGTGTCAAAATTAATAAGGCTGTTATTCCGTGTGTTACTCTTGTAGTTTTACTAAATTTTTTGGTTAAGTCGTTTTGCATAATTGGTTTTTTATTGGTTAAATGATGATTCTATCTAAAATTAAATTCTTCATAATGAATGTTTTTTTTAAGTGACTTTGCTCTTAAGAAAAATGTAATATTTGGAAAATGTTCAAACTTGTTAACTTTTGAATTTGCATCATAATAAGCATTCTCCACAACTCCATTTTTCCAAAGGTTATTTAATTCTTTCGAAATCGTTGGTGCATTATCCGTTACTAATTGTTTGTCGGTTGTAGTCCAATTCCAAACTACCGCAAAGTTTTGAATTCCGTAAACATAATTTTCAACTATCGTTTCTGTTTTGGTTTTTACCATTTCCTTGTTTTCTTTTTTCTGATTGTTGCAAGAGAACATTAATGCAATACTTGCTAATAATAATATTTTTTTATTTGTATATATTTTATATATTAATATTTGATATGACAAATATATTGATAAAAAAATTGTAATTATGCTAAATGCAAAATTATTTTTTTTAAAACATTTAAAGTGATCGCTTCTTCTTCTTTTGAGATTGTAGATGTAGCGTCTTTATAAACTTCCACAACAACAGGAATTACTTCTTTAAATAGGGTTTCACCTTTGGTTGTTATACTGACTAAATTTGCTCTTCTATCTCCTTTAACAGCATTTCTTCTAACTAACTCTTGTTTCTCCAATTTATCAACAATTCTCGTAATATTAGCGTTCTGTTTCCAAACAGTTTTTGATAATTCTGTCATATTCATATCTCCATTGGTTTTTAGTATTTCTAAAACGACTAATTGTTCCATTGTGATTTTATGTTCTGTTTTTGCAATTGCTTGATGATTTTTTCTTTTCATTAACTGCAATGCAATTGCCATTTGTGCTCCAATAGATTTGTCTCTAAGGCTTTTTTTCATAATCTGTCAATATTTGATGTGACAAATATATGAATATTTAGATTGTTGTTGATAAGTTCTGGGTTGTTTTTTATGCCTCAAAACACAATAATAAGTTCAGTTTCAATTGAATTTATCGACTTTTATATTATTTAAAGTTAGCTAAAGAAAACGAGAAAGTCAAGTAAAACGAACTTTCTTTTCTTTGCTTACCTAAGTATTTTATTACTATCTTGCACAACTTATATATACTACATGAAGAACATTAGAAATTTCTGTATAATTGCACATATTGACCACGGTAAGAGCACTTTGGCGGATAGGCTTTTGGATTTTACAGGAACTGTAACAACAAGAGAAAAACAGGATCAACTATTGGATAGTATGGATTTAGAGCGTGAACGTGGAATTACCATCAAGTCACACGCTATTCAAATGAACTATAAATACAAAGGCGAAGATTACATTTTAAATTTAATTGACACGCCTGGTCACGTAGATTTTTCTTACGAAGTTTCTCGTTCTATTGCCGCTTGTGAAGGTGCGTTATTAATTGTTGATGCTGCACAAAGCATACAAGCACAAACCATCTCTAATTTATATTTAGCCTTAGAAAATGATTTAGAAATTATTCCAGTATTAAATAAAGTAGATTTACCAAGTGCCAATCCAGAAGAAGTAAGTGATGATATCATAGATTTATTGGGTTGTGATTTAGAAGAAATTATCCATGCCAGTGGAAAAACTGGTTTAGGTATGGAAGAAATATTAAAAGCCATAATTGAAACTGTTCCTGCACCACAAGGAGATCCAGATGCGCCTTTACAAGCGTTGATTTTCGATTCGGTTTACAATACTTTTAGAGGTATTGAAACCTATTTTAAAGTTGTAAATGGTGAGATAAAAAAAGGGCAAAAAGTCAAATTTATTTCTACCGATCAAGAATATTTTGCCGATGAAGTTGGTACTTTACATTTAACGCAAACACCTAAACAAGTTATTAAAACTGGTGATGTTGGGTATTTAATTACTGGAATAAAAAATGCTAAAGAGGTTAAAGTTGGTGACACTATTACCGATGCTGTAAACCCTACGCAAAGTAAAATTGATGGTTTTGAAGAAGTAAAACCAATGGTATTTGCTGGAATTTATCCTGTAGATACTGAAGAATTTGAAGAGCTAAGAAACTCAATGGAAAAGCTACAACTTAATGATGCATCCTTAGTTTTTGCTCCAGAAAGTTCAGCAGCTCTAGGTTTTGGATTTCGATGTGGCTTTTTAGGGATGCTACATATGGAAATTATACAAGAACGTTTGGAGCGGGAATTTGGTATGACTGTAATTACAACAGTACCCAATGTGTCTTATCATGCGTTTCAAAAGAAAGATATTGAACACATTATTTTGGTGAACAACCCAAGTGATTTACCAGATCCGTCTGGTTTGGATAGAGTTGAAGAGCCTTTTATAAAAGCAACCATCATTACAAAATCCGATTTTGTTGGACAAGTAATGAGTTTATGTATAGAAAAACGTGGTATCATAACCAACCAAACATATTTAACTACAGAGCGTGTGGAATTGAGTTTTGATATGCCATTAGCCGAGATTGTTTTTGATTTCTACGATCGTTTAAAAACAGTTTCCAAAGGTTATGCTTCTTTTGATTATCATCCAATTGGCTTGCGCGAATCAAAATTAGTTAAAGTAGATATTTTACTTAACGGAAATAGTGTTGATGCCTTGTCCGCTTTAATTCATACTGACAATGCACAATATATAGGAAGAAAAATGTGTGAAAAATTACGTCAGTTAATTCCGCGTCAGCAATTTGATATTCCAATTCAGGCTGCTATTGGCGCAAAAATCATTGCTCGTGAAACTATAAAAGCATTACGTAAAGATGTAACTGCAAAATGTTACGGTGGAGATATTTCTCGAAAGCGTAAATTATTAGAAAAGCAAAAGAAAGGTAAAAAACGTATGCGAATGGTTGGTAATGTGGAGATTCCTCAAAAAGCATTCATGGCGGTTTTAAAATTGAATGATTAAAAGTAAAACGAGGTATAAGTATTTTATGATAAGGATATTAGACTGTTCCATTGTAAGATATTAGACTAAAGACCCAATTACAACAATCTTCTACATAAATATTAAAAGCATAAAAAAAGCTGTCTTATTAAGTTAAGACAGCTTTCAATATTTATTAAAAGTATTCTAATTTTGATGTTTTGCCATTATTGCTTGAACTTCCATACCCCAAGCTTGTCCTGCAGCCATTCCTTTTTGAGAAAGAACACCAGTTTTTGAAGCTAACTTTTTCCCTGTTGACGTTTCGTAAAATGCAAGGATATCTTTTACCTCAGCATGAGTAAATTCTTCCTTATAAATCTTTGCCATAGCAGCATACAATGTAGGGAATGTTGCTTTAACTTCTTTTACAAAAGCGTCTTTATTCTCTTCTGCTACCATTCCAGAAAATTGATCAATTAAAGGTTCAAAAGCCGTTTCTGAAATTATTTGGACTAAATTTTCAGTATCTTTTGTGAATTGATCTTTTTCTTGTGCATTTATTGCAAGCATTGAAAATGCTAATACTATTACTAAAATAATTTTTTTCATGTGTTTTGTTTTTGTTATTAATATTCAAATTTACTATTTTCAAATATTATACCAAACTATTAGTCTTCTTTTTTATCATCGTCTTTTTTTGCTTTGTTCCAAATTTTAATAGCATCATCTTCTGTAATTCCTTCTAAAATCTCAACATTAACACCATCAGAAATACCTAATTTTAAATCTTTCCTCTCAAATTTTTGTTCAGATGTTTTGATTTCAACGTAAGGTTCATCAGTTTTTTTGTCAAATTTTAAAAGCGCTTCTCGTATAGACAAAACACTGTCTTTTTTTTCTAACACAATGTTTGCGTTTGCACTATAACCTGCTCTAATAAAATATTTATCATCCAATGTCACATCGGCTTTAATTTTAAATTGTACAGCACCTTGCTCTTCATTTCCTTTTGGCGCAATGAAAGTCAATACCGCAGGAAATTTTTTATCTTGTATTGCACCCAAAGAAACATTAATTTTTGTTCCTTTGATTAGTTTTCCAACTTCAGCTTCATCTACTTTCCCTTCAAAAATCATTTTATTCATATCGGCTATAGTTGCAATGGTTGTACCAGCATTGAATGTATTACTTTCTATAACCTGTCGACCTTTTCTAACTGGAATCTCTAAAATTGTTCCTTTTATGGTTGCTCTAATGTTAGTATTTGCAGTTTTACCAGATCCTAATGTTGATCCCTTTTTTATAATTTGCCTGTTATTCAAAGCTAATTTATAATCTTGATTTGCAGTATTATAAGCCAATTCACTAGATTCATATTCAGTTCTAGCAATAACGCCTTTGTCATATAATTTTTTGGATCTATCATATGATACTTTTGCATTATCTCTTCTTAATTTAGCAGTTTTAACATTACCAGATGCACTGTTTAATGCCTGTACATTTGGTACCACTCGTACTTTTGCAATTAAATCGCCTACCTTAACTTGCTGTCCTTCTTTTACAAAAATCTTATCAATTATTCCTGAAACTTGAGGTTTAATTTCAACCTCTTCTAGTGGAATTACAGTTCCAGTAGCTACTGATTTTCTTACAATATTAGCTTTGAATGCTTTTTCAGTTGTAAACTCTACAACAGACTCTTTATTCTTACTATTAAACCAATACAGTACTGCAACAAGTGCTGCTATTAGTACCAAAAACATTATTTTTCTCATTTTTTTATTATTTAGGTTGATTTTTTATTTATTTTTATTCATCGCTTAACGCTTCAATAGGTTTCATTCTAATTGCAATTCCTGCAGGTATCAATCCAATTAGAGTTCCTAGAATCACTAACATGGCGTATGCAAATAACACAACTGGAATATTTACGGTTGGATTTATTAAGGTTGCATCTGGCCCAGAGCCAACAGTTTTATCGATTATCATTAAAACTAAGCCTCCAAAAATAATACCTAATGACCCTGCAATTGTAGTTAAGTAAACAGATTCTAAAACAATTTGTCTTTTAATTTCAATAGGTCTAGCGCCAATTGCTCTACGTATGCCAATCTCTTTTGTTCTTTCCTTAACGGTTATTAATAATATATTTCCAATGGCAAATACACCTGCAATTAAAGTTGCAATACCAACAAACCATGTTAAAAACTGCATTCCAATTAAAAATCCTGTTATTTTTTTAATTTCGGCAGCTAAATTAAAACTTCCAAAAGCTCTTGGATCTTCTGGATGTACTTGATGTAATGTTTTTAATAAAAGTTTTACATCTACTTGCATTTGAGCAATATCAACACCTTCTTTACCAGTAATCATCATCCATCCAATATTATTTCCAGTATTATAAGTTTGTCTAAATGTTGTAAAAGGAATATGGACATCTCCACTTGGTCCGCCTCCACCAAATTTCTCATCATACATTCCAACTACTTTATAATTTATATCGTTGATTTTTATGTATTGACCAATTGGATCTTCATTTTTATCAAATAATTGTTTATATAAATCATTTTTTATGACACAAACTTTTTTACTTTTTTCAATATCATTATGATTTAAAAATCGTCCATAAATCATATCTTTCTTTTGAACATCAAGCAATAATGAATAATCACCAAATACACCTGTTGAAATAGCTTTTAAGCCTCTTATGATTTGACTCTGTTTTCTCATTCTTGGCACGACTTGCTTCACACCTTTAATGTTTTGGCGAATCATATCTACATCGTTGCTTTTCAATTGTACATTTCGTCCTTTTTGAAATCCTTTAAATGCTTTTCCCGTTTGCTCGGACCAAACAAACATACTATTGGTAGCAAATTTTCCAAAAATTCTATTAAAATTATTTTCTACACCTCTAGCAGAGCCCAAAAGGACTACTAATAAAAATATGCCCCACATTACACCAATTATGGTAATACCAGTACGTAGTCTATTTTTCCTAATACTCCCAAAAATTTCTTGCCAAGTATCTTTATCAAATATAAATTTAAACATAACTAATTTGCGTTTAGGGCTTCTATTGGTTTAACTCTCGCTGCTCTTTTAGCTGGTACATATCCCGCAATAGCACCTGCAATAATCAAAATTATAGTGGCACCAATTACAACGCCTCTACTTACTGATGGATCTTTTATGAAAAAACTTTTTAATGCTGGACCAAACCAGTTTAAAATTGCCATACCAAGCATTAAGCCAACATATCCTGCTAATGCGGTTATTAAAATAGATTCTTGCAATATCATGCCAATAATGGCTTTTGGCTTAGCGCCTAATGCTTTTCTTATGCCTAATTCTTTGGTACGCTCTTTAACTACAAAAATCATTATATTACTAATTCCAATAATACCAGCTATAAGAGTTCCAAAGCCAATAAAAAGTATGATAAAATTCAATACATTCATAAAATTATTAACATCCTTTTTATCTTTTGCAACATTTTTAACGCGAATACCACTTTGATCTTTGGGAGAAATTTGATGCTTCTTTTTTAAGAATTTTAATAAATTATTTGTAAAACTCAAAGATTGATTAATATCCATTGCTGGATTATAGGTTAATACAATTTGATCAAGATGGTCATTATTTCCAAATATTCCTTGCGCTGTTGAAATTGGCATATTAATTACTCTTTCTTCCCAATCTCCTCCAACATCTTTAAAAACACCAATGACTTTATAATTAATTCCATTTAAAGTGATGAACTTATTTAAAGCCGAATGTTTTCCAAACAAATCCTTTTCAACTAAACGACCAATAGCAAGTACTTTTGCTTTTTTATTTAAATCAAACTGATTTAGAAACCTTCCTTTTATTATTATAGATTTTTCTATAAATTGATGATTTGGATTAACAGCACGCACTGTGTAATTTCCAACTTCACTTTTATAAATTGCTCTAACGCCTTTATATACTCTACTTGATATATATTCTATTTTATCTTCATATTTATGTAGAATAGCCTTATAATCGCCATTTTTTAATTGAATTCTTTTATCAATCTGATTTCCTTTATAGGCTTTTGTTGTTCTTCCAGGCATTATATACACCGCATTTTCAGCTCCATCTTTAAACTGACTTTTAAACGTATTTTGCAAACCATTTCCAATACCGAATAATAATGTAAAAAGTAATATTGCAAAAGCTACAGTAAAACCAGTTAAGACAGTTCTTAACTTATTTTTACTAATGGCTTGGAAAATTTCTCCCCAACGGTCTAAATCAAACATTTCTTAGAGTGTCTTTTAATTTCCTGTTAATTCATCACTAATTATACGTCCATCTTTTAACCGAACTATACGTTTGGTTTGTGCTGCAACTTCTTCCTCGTGTGTTATTACAAATACAGTCATACCTTCTTTATTAATGTCTTTTAATAATTCCATAACCGAATCTGTTGTTGTAGAATCTAGTGCTCCTGTTGGCTCATCGGCTAATACTACTTTGGGCTTTGTTACCAACGCTCTTGCAATAGCAACACGTTGTTTTTGCCCACCAGATAATTCGTTTGGCAAATGCTTTGCCCAATCTTTTAAACCTACTTTATCGAGATATTCTAAAGCAATTATTTGACGTTCTTTTCTTGAAACACCACTATAATATAACGGTAATGCAACATTTTCTAAAGCTGTTTTATACGATATTAAGTTAAATGATTGAAATACAAATCCCAAAAATTTATTTCGTAAACCAGCCGCTTTAGATTCATTTAACTTTTCAATTTTTTTATCATTTAAGAAATAATCACCTTCATCGTGATGATCTAATAAACCTACAATATTTAATAAGGTAGATTTTCCCGAACCAGACGAACCCATAATGGATACAAATTCACCTTCTTTTATATGTAAATCTATTCCTTTAAGAACGTGTAAAAAATCTTTTTTTCCTATAGGATAAGATTTATGAAGGTTATTTAATTTAATCATAATTATAATATTTATACTATAAAATTATTTTTTTGTTTTTGCTTTGTATTGATTTTCATAAATCCACCACATTATTGTTCCATAGCCAATTATTGCACCTAGAATGACAATTATAAAATGGTATATTGAAAGTTCTGCTATGATTTCATTTACTGTTTGCTCTCTTAATTTGAATAAATTACGTACAATAATAACCAAAATCGCCATTATTACGCCTTGCTTAATAGCATAATGCAATCTACCTTTCTTACGAATTTCAGTCCATTTTGCTAAAAAAATTTCTGATGATCTTTCCATTTATATATCTATTAAATTCTGTAACTTTGTAATTATGTTATCCAATAAAAAAACTATTATTCTTTTTGATGGTGTTTGTAACCTTTGCAATGCATCGGTTAATTTTGTCATTAAACACGATAAAAAACGCCATTTCCTTTTTACTTCTCTTCAATCAGACGCAGGTCAACAGCTTTTGTTACAATCTAACGGGAAAAAATATTTAAATAGTATGGATTCTATTATTTTAATTGATAATTCAACTATTTACACTAAATCTACTGCGCTTATTAAGATTGCAAAAAAATTGAAATTTCCATTTTTTTTATTACAAATATTTATAGTAATTCCTAAATTTATTCGAGATTATATCTATGATTTAATTGCAAAAAATCGATACAGATGGTTTGGCAAAAAAGACCATTGTGCCATTCCAAAAAAAGAAGATTTAGCTCGATTTTTGTGATTTCATATAAAAAAAATGCCTTCAAATTTTATTTGAAGGCATTTTATAAATTTAAATTATTTTACTTTTTAATAATTTTTTTAATAAGTTTTCCATCTGTAGATTGCACTTCTACAAAGTATAAACCACTAGATAGGTTTGAAACATTAATTGTTTTTAAGCCTATTAAATTATTTAAGTTATCTTGTAATACAAGTCTACCATTTACATCATAAATTGATGCTCTTGTTAACACTATATTACTGTTATTTTTAATTGTAAATTCAGATCCAACAGTACTTGGATAAATTGAAACATTAGACGCTAAGATATCATCTTCAATAGATGAAGTAGAAGCACTTGCTACAAAAGAATAAACGCCATCCACTGTTGCATCTGCAACAAACCCAGCTGCACCATCATCATATGCTTGTCCAGATCCAACTAAACTAACTGTTGTGTTTTCCCAAAAAGCGTTAGAAACACCCGCTCCATCAGATTTTGAAACTGAGATTCCTATCCAATAAGAAAGGTTTGCACCTGTTGTATTAGCTAAATCTACAGGTGTTAAATCCAACTCTAATTCGTTAACTACAAAGCCAAAGTTTGTTCCAGATGTTTTACTAGATGTTGGCACAACGGTTGGCTGATTTGAAACAACGGCACCTGGTAAACCAGCATTATTATCATAAATAGTTACATTTACCGTAGTTGCAGTTACACCTGGTAACATTAAAACATGCGGTACTAATTTTGTTAAAGATAATGTGGTGTTAGCTGGAACTATAATATCATGTGCAACTGTTCTAGCAGAAGTTGTATTATCTGCATCACAACTTGAACCATTTTCTACACCATTACTTGGATTGTTGTATCCAGCATTAACATTATATGGTGCTGCTATGGTATAAAAAGTTTCCACATCAGGAAACATACTTGTTCCATCTGCCGTTCCGCAATTTGCTTGAATATAAAAATCATATCCAGTAGCTTCACTTAAACCAGGGATAGTTGTAGTTGGAGTTGTAGTAACACTTACTGCCGTACCTGTTCCTTGTGTAAAGCCAACTGGTCCATATTCAACATCCCAAGCTGTTTCAGTTCCACCAGCTGTCCAATCTACTTGAGCACCTGTCATTGTTTGATTACTAACAACAATATTTGTAGGCTCTGGACAAGTTATAGGGGAAATCATATTAATATTATCCAATCGCCATAAATCACCATCATCTTGCTCCATCACAAAAGCCAAATATATTGCTTGACCAGCATAAGCTGATAAATCAACTGTATGAGTATTGCCTGCTAAGGCTGTTTGAGAATGAAATATTTGAGTCTCGTTTTGTGTATCAACAATAGTAAAATCTGCATGGGTAGTTTGCGATGCTGTAGATACTCTTACTGTATAAATAGATCCATAATCTGTTGAAGCACTATCTACATTATCAAATGATAACATTGTATTTGCTGCATCTACAGTAAATTGTGCCGTTACTAACCAGTCTTCTGATCTAATAACATTAACACCAGGAAAATCTTCCCAAACACAAACAGCTCCTTTATTTCCAGTTGGAAAATCTTGCTCTTTCCAATCCTCGTTTGGACCTTCTCCATTTGTTCCTCTAAAAGTTGTCCATCCTGTAGGAGGAAAAGTACCGCTTTCAAAATCTTCACTTAATTGGGTATAACCCGCAAAAGTCAAAGATAACGTAATAATTAAAAGTAATGTTTTTTTCATAATTGTAAGTTTTAATTAATAAATGTTTGTTTAATAACCAAATTTACAAAAAACTTAATCAATTCTACTAAAAAAAAATTAATTTTTATTTTAACTTATTCAAAATAAAGTTTATAGTTTCTTTATCACATTCATTTTTAAAATAAGAATTGGTGATAAATTTAGGTTTTTCAGCATAATTATTTTGTATTAAATAATTAATTTCAGAAAGATATTCCAGTGTTGTTTTACCTGTTAAAAGAGCATTTAAATTGTTATGTTCTGTATAAAATGTAACTATTTTTTTTAAACCTGTAAGGTATAAATAATCTTTTGTAAAACCGCCTCCTCTGTGTACACGTAAAGTTATTTTAAAAGCGTCTTCTTTTGATAAATCGTAGGTATTACATAATAATTTAAAAGTTTGCTTAAAATCATATCCTTTTTCCAAAGAATTTACGGCAATAACACGATAAGCGAGTGTTTTTAACCTTGATAAGGTAATACTATTGGACATATACTCACTAAAAACGGCTAAACCTTCTTGTGTTTCTACATTATTTGGAAAACCATGAGAAAATATTTTAAGCTTATTATTTTCACTATTCATTGTTGTAAGCATATGAACGCCTATCTCATGATTTGTTAAAATATTAATGTCATTTTGAGAAAATGTGTGTAATTCATTTAATACCAAAGTCTTATCATTACTTAAAACCATTGCAATTGCAGACATTTTATTTGAGTGTTTTATCTCATAATTAAAGTCATACTGTTTTGAATACTCTTTAAAAAAGCTTTCTGCTTCAAAAACATCAAATCTTGGTAAAGTTTTTTCCACATCTACTTCATCGCTAAAATGTAAAATGAATTTGGCGTTTTCTACATCTTTTTCAGTTGGTGAACCAAAAGAACGCAAAGAATTATAGTAAAACTTCTTACCTTGACCAATTGTTGCAATACATTCTATTAGTCCAGAGTACTCATAAATTATATCTTCATATAACTTTTTAATAACATCATCTTCAATACTTTCTATATCCAATGCGAATAATTGACGTTGTAAATCAAAAGCATCAAAATCTAGTTTTGGATATTCAAATATTGGGTTTATTAAATATTTGGATGCAAAAAAACGTTCTTTCTCTACTTCTATATTTGTAGGGTTAATATAATTTAACAATTCAATTTTTTTAACTAAAAAATCGAGTTTCCTATCTATTTCTATTATGGGATTTTTAATACTAATCAAGTTGTTATTTTTATTGGTCTTTTATAAATTGAACTGCATGATTTTTTAATTTAATTTTTAAAGCTTCTTCAATAGCATTGATCACTTCAGGAAAATTAATTTGATTTAATTCATCACAGTAAACTTTACTTACTTCGGTTGCCAAAACTAAGGTATTTTTAAAGGTTAAGGTTATAAATTTTAAAAAATATCCATGCCCTTTAAAAACATCATTTATTAAAGCGCTTGATTTAATTCCATTTGGTAATTCTATTTGAGATAAAGTTTCACGCCAAGCTTCTACGTGATGTCCAAATTGCTTCATTTCTACATTTTCGGCTCCCAAATTAAATGTTGGCACTTCTCTTGTCCATCTTTTCCAATTATAAGAATGCATGTCATATACAATGACATTAGAATGTAATTGTTCTAACTTATTGATTAGTGCATATACTACTTTATAGAAATTGTCATGTTTTTGTAAACTTGTATTTTTTTCTTTTTGGCTTAATGGCAACTTCCATAATTTTTTTCCCCAAGCATCTGCATAAATAGCAGATTCTGGATCTCTATTTAAATCGTACTCAAAACGAGAATCACATCCAGCAATAACTATAGGATGAGATTGTATCATTTGTTTTGTGTATGGATCTTCTTCATACCAACGTTCATACTCGGTATGTAAACAATTTAACCATAGTGATTTTCTAAATTGATGTCCATCATGTACTGCTCCACAAACATAATGCACATAATTCTCTATTTTTAGAGTAAATGAATAATCATCAGCAACAGCATGGAAAATTTCTTGGTTATTAATTTTTTTTATAATGTCTTGAACAGATAGCTTTTCCATAAACTTACTATTTTTAGTACTTATTGCATTTCACAATTAATTGATTAATATTTATCAATTTTAATATTCTATTTAAGCATCATCAACCGCTTTCCGTAAGCGTGCTCTTCGGTTAAAAGAAGCATTTAATTCTTCCACTTTATCTTCTAAAAAATCTATTACTTTTTCTTGAACTCGTAATCTATATACCTTATTGATATAGGTAATTCCGCCAGGACTCATAACATTTACTTCTACTAATTTTTCACTAATTAAATCAATCCCTACAAAGTTTAATCCATCAGCAACTAATTTTGGTCCAATTTTATAGCATAATTTTTTTTCTTTAGCAGTTAATGTATGCTTTTCTATACTACCACCAGCACTCACATTTGAACGATGATCATTCTCTCCAGGTACTCGTCGCATTGCACCAATTGGCTTACCATTTAGCAATAACACACGTACATCACCTTTTTCAGCGCCTTCTATATATTCTTGTAATATGACATAATCACTTCCGCCAATTGCATTTTGCAAGTAAAAATCTAATAAAGAATTAATATTTCCCATAGCAGATTTTTCGATTAATATAACTCCCGATCCACCAAAACCATTTAATGGTTTTAAAATCATTTTATTAGCACTTGATTCTTCAATCGTTTTTATTAAATACGATTTACTTTTTGACACATGTGTTACTGGAATGATATCATTATTAGGATCTTCAAAAACAGCGGTATATAATTTATTATTGGCAACTCGCATACCTTGAACCGAATTCATTATAAACACATCATCTTTAACTGAATCCAAAAAATTCAACATTAGTGGATCTAAAGGCGGCTCAGCTCGCATAAATATAACATCAAAACCTGCTAATGGCAACATTTCTTGACGTGTTGTTGCTTTTTTATGGAAGGCTTTCAATGTTTTAGGGACAACCTCCATCCTATTAATTACTGTACAAAAAGCACTTGTAGTACTATTGCGAATTGTTAAATTTGCAGGCGTACAAATTGCAACGCCATGGCCACGTTTTACACATTCACGAATTAAACATACACTTGTATCATTATCTGGGTTCTTTATTGATTCCCACGGATACATTAAAAAACAAATATTCATAATTTAAGTTTTAGCTATATATTATTATTTCACTTTGTCATAATTATCATCCCAATTCTCCACGTGCGGTTTTCCTAGTTTTCCAAACGATTTTGCTACAATCATAGCAACAGTAGCGTCTCCAGTAACATTTACCATTGTTCTACACATATCCAAAGGCCTATCTACTGCAAAAATTAAGGCTAATGCAATTGGTAACATCTCTGGTGGGAAATTAATAGAATCTAGAACTATTACTAGCATTACCATGCCTGCTCCAGGAACTGCTGCAGAACCAATAGATGCTAAAAGTGCTGTAACTACAATAATTAATTGATTGCTAAACACCAAACCTTCTGGCCACAATACTTGCATTACAAAAACGGCTGCAACTGCTTGATATAAACTTGTTCCGTCCATATTAATGGTTGCACCAACTGGCAAAACAAAACTACTTACTTCTTTATCTACACCAATATGTTCTTCCACACGTTCCATTGTAACTGGTAACGTTGCTGCACTACTACTTGTTGAAAATGCTAATAATTGAGCTGGTGAAATTTGTTTTAAAAACCATATTGGCGGCTTTTTTGTATAAACCGAAACTAATATAAGGTAAAACACAATCATCAATAATAAACCTGCAACAACAACTAATGCATATTTCAACAACGCAGTTAAAATGGAAGCATCTTCGGAATTAACAATAACGGTTGCTAATAACGCAAATACAGCATAAGGTGCTAATAACATAATAAGATCAACCATTTTGAGTACGACATCATTTAAGGAGTCAAAGAAGTCTTTTAATGGTTTGGCGCGTTTTTCATCAATCAATAATAGACTTATTCCTAACATAATTGTAAAAAAGATAACCTGTAGCATATTCTTGTTTTCGGTCATTGCTTTAAAAGCATTTGACGGCACCATATCTACAATAAATTGTAAAGGTCCTTTTTCCTTATTGGCTTCAAAAGTTTTCATTTTACTTTTAACGCTGGCATTATTCTCGTACTTATCTTTTAATTTAGTAATTGTTTCTTGACTGATTCCAACACCTGGTTTTATAACATTCACTAAACCAAGACCAATGGTTATTGCAATAACGGTTGTAATAATATAAATTACTACGGTTCTTAATCCCATTTTTTTGAATTTAGAAATGTCTTTTAAATCGGATATTCCTTTAATTAGCGATGCTAATATTAATGGTACTGCAATTAATTTTAACATTTTAACAAAAATAGTTCCTAATGGTGCAATCCAATCGTTTACAAAGTTTTCTCCACCTGAAGTTTTGGTCATAACCACTCCAAAAAGGATTCCTAAAACCATACCAATTAGTATTTTCCAATGCAATGCTAAATTCTTCATTTATCTATTTTAAATTAGATGCCTAAGATATAAAAAAAAGTGACCTTTTTACATAAAGAGAATTAAATTATCAGAGAAAAACTCACGCTTTAATAAAATAGGATGTTATTTTTTTAAAAAATTATATTATTTTGAAAAGCCAGTAATTAAAAAAAAAATGTCATTCCTGCGAAAGCAGGAATCCATATGATGTTTATTAGATTCCTACTTTCGCTATGCCTTTGGCTTAGTTGCAAAAGGAATGACAAGGTGGATAAATCAAATTCATTCAAATAAAAGCAAGAGATTTACAAAGTTGAATGGATATTTACTTTGCGTCCTTTGTGGAAATTATTGTGCCCTTAGTGTTTACAATTTTACACGATTTTGTAATAAAGTCTAAAATTACTAGATGAATTCCTGTTTTCACAGGAATGACAGAACGAATAAATATATTCATCCAATTAAAAAATAAGTGAAAAGATAAGTGTTTACCTTACTTAAAATATCTGACTAGCCACAGATTCTATATTATCACTTTTTCCCATAGAATAATAATGAATTAATGGAACATTATTTTCAATGAGTTCTTTACTCTGTTTTATTGCCCATTCTATACCAACTTGACGAATTTCTTTGTTGTTTTTGCATTTTTCTATTTCGGAAATAAAGATATCTGGCAAATCTAATCGGAAAATTTGTGGTAAAATTTGTAAATGTCGCTGTACTGCTACAGGTTTTATTCCTGGAATAATGGGTACTGTAATTCCTATTTCTCGCGCTCTTTTTACAAAATTAAAATATTTTTGATTGTCAAAAAACATTTGTGTTACCACATAATCAGCTCCAGCATCTACCTTTTCTTTTAAACGACGTAAATCGCTTTCTAAATTAGGAGATTCTAAATGTTTTTCCGGATAACCTGCAACACCTATACAAAAATCGGCTTTGTTTGGCGTTTCTATTGTTTCGTGTAAATATTTTCCTTTATTCAAGTTTTTAATTTGTTTTACTAAATCTACCGCAAATTTATTACCACCATTTGTGGGTTTGAAATATTGTTCGTGTTTCATAGCATCGCCACGCAATGCCATTACATTATCCAATCCTAAATAATGGCAATCTACCAATAAATATTCTGTTTCTTCTTTGGTAAATCCGCCACAAAGTACGTGTGGCACAGCATCTACATTATATTTATGTTTTATAGATGCGCAAATACCAACGGTTCCTGGACGCATTCTGGTAATTTTTCGATCTAACAATCCGTTTTCTTTTGGAATGTAAATATGTTCTTCTCGCGATGTTGTTACATCTATAAATGGTGGATTAAATTCCATTAACGGATCAATATTATTATATAATTCTTGAATATTTCCTCCTTTTTGTGGTGGAATAATTTCAAACGAAAATAATGTTTTTCCGTTGGCGTTTTTTATGTGTTCTGTTATTTTCATTTTATAAATATTATTAATGATTTATAGTTACAACTCAATCTCGACTTCGCTCGATTTGACATTTATATTTTTTTTAATTAAAAAAAACTTCATCAAATTAAACTTTGTTAGATTTAATCTGCTAAATTGGGTTGTAGCCATTTTGTGGCTTTTTCTTTTGTGATGTTTTTTCTGTTTGCAAAATCACTTACTTGATCATCTTTTATTTTTCCCAAGCCAAAATATTTAGATTTTTCATTGGAAAAATAATATCCTGATACTGCTGCCGCTGGCCACATTGCCATACTTTCAGTCAGTTTTACGCCTATTATTTTTTCAACGTTTAACAACTTGAAAATGGTTTCTTTTTCTAAATGATCTGGACACGCAGGATATCCTGGTGCTGGTCTTATTCCTTTATAGGTTTCTTTAATTAACTCTTGATTTGTTAAATCTTCATTGGCATTGTAAGCCCAATGTTTTGTTCTTATTTGCTGATGTAAATATTCTGCAAAGGCTTCTGCAAAACGATCAGCAATGGCTTGAACCATTATGGCATTGTAATCGTCTTCTTTATCTTTATAGGTTTTTGCTAATTCATCTGAACCAAAAATGGCAACACAAAATGCGCCCATATAATCGGTAATTTGAGTTGATTTTGGTGCGATAAAATCGGATAATGCCATATTTGGAACGCCTTCTCGTTTTTTAGATTGCTGACGTAAGGTTCTAAAAACGGCAACTTCTTTTCCTTTTTTCTGAATGGAAATATCATCATCGTTAATAGTGTTTGCTTCAAATAAACCAAACACGGCTTTTGGTTGTAATAATTGATTTGCAATGATATGGGCTATCATTTTTTGTGCATCTTTATACAAAATAGTTGCTTGTTCGCCAACAACCTCATCTTCTAAAATGGCTGGATATTTTCCAAATAAATTCCAGGTTCTAAAAAATGGCATCCAATCTATATAAGGCAACAATTCTTTCAAACTGAGTTGTTTTAACATTTGCACACCCAATTCTTTTGGTTTTTTGATGTTTGCTGTTTCCCAGTTTATCTTCAATTTATTTTCTCTTGCTACTGCTAAAGAAACGTAATTTTTGGTTTTTTTTCGATTTAAAAACTTTTCGCTAAAATCTTTATAATCGGCTTTTAAATCGGTAATATATTGAGTATTTATTTTTTCGTTTAACAAATTGCTTACCACAGTTACGGCTCTTGAGGCATCGTTTACGTGAACAACTGCATTTTTATATTCGGGATTTATTTTTACTGCTGTATGTGCTTTTGACGTTGTTGCGCCTCCAATTAATAATGGAACTGTGAAGTTTTGACGTTCCATTTCCTTGGCTAAATATACCATTTCGTCTAACGAAGGTGTTATCAACCCACTTAAACCAATAATATCTACGTTCTGTTCTTTTGCTGCTGCAATAATTTTTTCTGGCGGCACCATTACACCTAAATCTACAATTTCATAATTATTACAACCTAAAACGACACTAACTATATTTTTACCAATATCGTGTACATCGCCTTTTACGGTTGCCATTAAAATTTTACCTAAGGCTTTTTGCTCTTCGCCTTTGTCTGCTTCAATAAACGGATTAAGATAAGCAACTGCTTTTTTCATCACACGTGCTGATTTTACAACTTGTGGTAAAAACATTTTTCCTGCTCCAAACAAATCTCCTACTCGATTCATTCCGTTCATTAAATATTCTTCAATCACTTCGATTGGTTTTTCAGATAATTGCCTTGCTTCTTCTGCATCTTCTACAATAAATGCATCAATTCCTTTGACTAATGAATGTGTAATTCTTTCTTGAACTGTTAAATTACGCCATTCTAATATTGTTTTATCATCTACTTTTTTTGTTCCTTTTACATTTTCCGAAAATTCTAATAAACGCTCTGTGGCATCATCTCTTCTGTCTAAAATTACATCTTCTACGTGGGTCAACAAATCTTTAGGGATTTCATCATAAATCTCTAACATTGTAGGGTTTACAATACCAATATTCATTCCCGCTTGAATGGCGTGATATAAAAAAACAGAGTGCATCGCTTCACGAACCGTATTATTTCCTCTAAACGAAAAAGATACATTACTCACGCCACCACTTACACTTACATTGGGTAAATTTTTACGAACCCAACGTGTTGCTTCAATAAAATCGATGGCATTTTTGCGATGTTCTTCCATTCCTGTTGCTACTGGAAAAATGTTTAAATCAAAAATAATATCTTCGGATGCAAAGCCTACTTTGTCCACTAATATATCGTATGATCTTTTGGCTATTTCTATTCTACGATCATAATTATCGGCTTGACCAACCTCATCAAAAGCCATAATTATTACTGCTGCTCCGTATCGTTTAATTTGTGTTGCTTGGTAGATAAAATTTTCTTCACCTTCTTTTAATGAAATGGAATTTACTACACATTTTCCTTGTACAACTTGTAAGCCTGCTTCAATAATTTCCCATTTGGAACTGTCTATCATAATTGGAACACGACAAATATCTGGTTCTGCGGCAATGAGGTTTAAAAACCGAACCATTGCTTGTTTTCCGTCTATCAAACCATCGTCCATATTGATGTCAATAATTTGAGCGCCACCATCTACTTGATGTCTTGCTACTGCTAATGCTTCGTCAAATTTTTCTTCTTTTATCAATCGTAAAAACTTACGTGAACCTGCTACATTGGTACGTTCTCCAACGTTTATAAAATTGGAATTTTCGTCAATAATTAAAGGTTCGAGACCTGATAAGTGAAGGTTTTTTCTTTGTTTTTTCATTATTTTAAACTTCTCTCGGTTTGTACTTAGCAGCAACGGCTGCAATTGCTTTAATATGTGCTGGGTTTGTTCCACAGCAACCTCCAATGATATTAATCAAATCTTTTTTGAGGTATTCTTCTATTTGCGATGCCATTTCTTGTGGACTTTCTTCATATTCTCCAAAAGCATTTGGTAAACCCGCGTTTGGATGTGCTGATATTCCGAATGGTGCTTTATGAGCAATTGCTTCTAAATGTGGTTGTAGTAAATTGGCTCCTAATGCACAATTAAAACCTACGGTAAATAACGGAATATGTGAAACCGAAATTAAAAATGCTTCTGCTGTTTGTCCTGATAATGTACGTCCGCTTGCATCGGTAATTGTACCGCTAAGCATAATGGGAATATCAATATTTTTTTCTGACTTCACTTCTTCAATGGCAAATAATGCGGCTTTTGCATTTAAGGTGTCAAATACGGTTTCTACTAATAATAAATCTACGCCACCAGCAATTAATGCTTCTACTTGTTCTTTGTAAGCAATGCGTAATTCATCAAAAGTAACTGCTCTAAAACCTGGGTCGTTTACGTCTGGTGACATACTTGCTGTTCGGTTTGTTGGGCCAATTGAACCTGCTACAAATCGTGGTTTATTGGGTTCGTTTTTTGTGAATTCATCCGCCACTTCTTTGGCTATTTTTGCGGATTCGTAATTTAATTCATATACCAAACTTTCCATTTGATAATCTGCCATAGCAATACTCGTTCCTGAAAAAGTATTGGTTTCCACAATATCGGCTCCTGCTTTAAAATACTTTGCGTGGATTTCTTTTATGGCTTGTGGTTGTGTGATTGATAACAAATCGTTATTTCCTTTTAACGATGTTGGGTAATCCTTAAAACGTTCGCCTCTAAAATTTTCTTCGGAGAACTTATATGCTTGTAGCATTGTTCCCATTGCTCCATCAAGCACAAGGATTCGTTTTTTTATTTCTTGTTTTATGTTTTTCATTTTATTTTTTTTGTTGTTACGCAGAATTATTATAATTTTATTTAACTATTTGCTAAACAAAAAATATCAATATCACCTTATAAAAAGGTGTGGTTACTCAAAAAATGTTAAAAAGATACATTAAAGATTACGGGAAGTAATCTTTTTGTTGGTTATCTATCCAATACTAATAAATGAATCAGTAATTAAGTAGAATTTAGCACCTTCTTTAATAAATTTAAAGGGTTGCTAAGGTTTCATAGGGTCTATCCCTCGGCCTTTCTTGATAACAGTTAATAAGTCATTGAACTTTTACATTACAAATGTAATTTAATTATATAAAGTAACCTAATTCTACTATAAATTATTGGCACGATTTTTTCTTTGTCTAAAATGTAATTTTATCGTAAATTGCAAATAATTAATAATCATTTAAAAAAATAGAAAAAAATGGCAGGAATATTAGATTTATTAGGAGGACCAATGGGAAAAATGTTGATCTCAGGTGCAAGTAAACAATTAGGTTTAGGAGAAGGTTTAACGCAAAAAGCATTAGGAGCAGCAATGCCTTTAATATTAGGTGCAATGAAAAATAATGCCTCAACACCTCAAGGTGCTGAAGGATTATTAGGTGCTTTAATGGGACAAAAACATGATGGTGGAATTATGGACAAACTAGGAAGTATTCTTGGAGGTGGTTCAATAGACAAAAATGTTATGGATGATGGTGCTGGAATTTTAGGCCATGTTTTTGGAGGTAGAGAGCAAAATGTTGCTCAAGCAGTAAGTAAATCAAGTGGTATTGATTTAGGTTCTGCAATGAATATATTAAAAGTAGCTGGTCCATTTTTAATGGGTCATTTAGGTAAACAAGCTCGTACTCAAAAAGTTAGTAATCAAGGTGGTTTAGGAGACTTACTTGGTGGTATGCTAGGTGGTGGAGAAAAAGAACAACAAAGTTTAGTAAACCGTTTGTTAGATGCAGATGGTGACGGAAGCATTATTGATGATGTTGCCGGAATGCTACTTGGTGGTGGAAAAAAATCTGGCGGACTTGGAAGTTTACTTGGTGGACTTTTTGGAAAATAAGATTCAAACTCAATAACTAGTAATAGTTATATTTAATAAAACTGCTACTTTTTAGTAGCAGTTTTTTCATGCCGTTATTTTAAATTCTTATATCGATACTTTTAACAGCTTTCCTTATATATTTTTGTATTGTTATGAATAAACTGAAAAATCGTTGGGGAATTTCTTCTAATTCACAATTAAGCTTAATTCTTTTGGTATTTGCCATTAACGGTTCATTATCAGGTATAATAACAAAACCCATATTATCTCTTATTGGAGTTAACAAAGAAAATGTACATCTAATTTTATATTGGTTTTTATATATATTAGCAATTTCAGTAGTCTACTTTTCACTACTAATAATTATAAGTAAGTTATTTGGGCAATCCTCATTTTTTAAAAAATTTGCGAAACAATCTTTAAGTCCATTGGGTTTTAAACGTTTTTTTTAACATTCACTTTATATGAACTTAAAAAAAATATTGCTACGTAAAGGTTATATTGTCATAAAATTAAAAGCGACCAAAACGAATCATTATGAATTAAAAGCAAAAATTAATGGTATAAAAGGGCGGTTTATTTTAGATACTGGTGCTTCTAATTCATGTGTTAATCTTAAAGATATTTCTTTCTTTAAACTTATTGCTTTAGACTCAAAAACAAAAGCTGCTGGAGCTGGCGCAATTGATATGCCAACACAACAATCTAACGGTAACAAGTTATCAATTAATGGTTGGAAAACAAAGGCCTTTCAATTAGTTCTTTTTGACTTATCTCACGTAAACCAAGCATTAACTAAACATAATGCAAAAGCTGTAAATGGAATTATTGGTGCAGATATCCTACAAAAAGGTAACGCCATAATTGATTATAATAAAAACCGTTTGTACTTAAAACGATTGATTTACAAATATTAATAAACCTATTTTTCAATTAATCTAAAACCTTCGCCATGTATGTTTACGATTTCTACATTAGGATCTAATTTTAAATACTTACGCAATTTTGCTATATATACATCCATACTTCTTGAAGTGAAATAATTATCATCTCTCCAAATTTTGGTTAAAGCTAATTCGCGTGGCATTAAATCATTAATATGTATTGCTAGTAAACGTAATAATTTACTTTCCTTTGGCGATAATTTTTGAACTTCATTATTATTAAACGTTAAATGTCTTAAATTGGTATTTAAATGAAATTTACCAATATTAAATTCAATAATTGCATCACTTTCGTCTGCTCCTTCACTTTTTCGTTTAATGATAGCGTTTAATTTATACAACAAAACTTCACTATCAAAAGGTTTGTTTAAATAATCATCAGCACCAGCTTGATAACCTTTTAAAACATCTTCTTTCATTGTTTTAGCAGTTAAAAAAATGATAGGTATGTTTGAATCTTTGACTCTTATATCTTTTGCTAAAGAAAATCCATCTTTTCGCGGCATCATTACATCCAAAATACAAATATCATAATCGTTATTCTTAAACATAATTAAGCCTTCTAAACCATCTTTAGCAAGAGTAACATTATAATCATTTAAAGATAAATAATCCTTTAATACTGTTCCAAAATTTGGATCGTCTTCTACTAATAATACTTTTTTTATTGACATAATTTTTGTTTTATCTAATTCTCTACTATTATATTATAGGAAGTTTTATAAAAAAAGTACTTCCTTTACCTTTTATACTTTCCACATAAACTGTACCATGATGATTTTCTACAATTTTTTTCACGTACGACAGTCCTAATCCATGTCCTTTTACATTATGAACATTTCCTTTTTGTTCTCTATAGAATTTATGAAAAATGTTTTTTTGCACATTTTTACTCATTCCTATACCATTATCCTTAATTTTAACTAAAATGAAATTTCCTGCATTCTCAGTATTAACTTCAATTTTGGGTGATTCTATAGTATACTTTATTGCGTTATCTAATATATTAATCATAACATTAGTTAATACTAATTCATTACCAGACATCTCGGTTTGAATTGCTTCTAAGTTTGTTGTTATCGACCCACCTTTATTTTTTATTATTAAACTCATGTGAGTAACTGCATCATCTATTATGTCGTGAATATCTACTATTTCCTTACTAATATCAATTTGTTTTTTTTCAAATTGCGAAATTTTTAATACATTCTCTACTTGGGCATGCATTCGTTTATTTTCTTCACGAATCATTTTTACGTATTGTAAAACCTTCTCGTTATCATCAATAATTTTAGGATTTTTAATTGCATCTAGAGCTAAATTAATTGTAGCTATTGGAGTTTTAAATTCATGGGTCATATTATTAATGAAATCTGTTTTAATTTCTGACATTTTTTTTTGCTTCAATATCTGATAAATAGCACTTCCAAATGCCAAAATAGTAAACAACACAAAAAATAATGAGAGTAATAATATTTTTTTTATACGTGATAAAATATAATTCCCTTTATCAGGAAAATCGACATGAAGTACATATTTACTTTCCCCTTGATCTTTAATAAACAATGGTACTTTGTAAGAATTTTTATTATTAATATATGTATTGGATTTAATTTTTGTTAAAAAACCATTGTCATATACTGCATATTGAAAAGGTGTATTAATTCCTCTCGATAATAATTCATTAACAACATTAAGGTTTATCTCTGTTTTACCAACACGCCTATAAATTGGTGTTCGAGGCGCAATTTCATTAAATGCATTTTCAAATTCCAATTTTTGCATATTGGTCATTTCTCCAATCTTTACATTGCGCTCATGCTTTCTCCTATTACTAAAATCTACAATTGAAGGTACTTTTTGTTTTGAAACTTCAATTTCTTTTTTAGCAAAATAAGTAGAATAATTTACGGAATCATTTTTTAAAAAAACATTTGGAGATCTAAATTTACTTTCTAAAACACTTTGCTTATAAGTAAATATCTCATTATTAATAGTATCTATTTTCTTGTAAAAAAACTCTCTTAAACCTATGTTATTTGATAATTTAATTTGACTCATTAAAGGCCTAAATTTTTTATCAAATTCTCTAAATTCTCTTTCTTGAATACTCTTAGAAACATCCATAAGAGCAGATTTAACATTAGCGTCAAACTGTTTTTCATGAATTTTTTTAGAGCTATTAACCCAAAATATTTGCACTGCAATAATGCCACTTACTGCAATAATCATTATGGAAATAAGAAATATTAATAATCGTTTACTCATTAATAACAAATTTAATCTAACAAGGTTTAAATATCTTAACTTTAACTTACATTAACTAAATTAACCGTCTTTTAACATATTTTTAAGATATGGAAAAAACAAATTACTTAGAGTCAATTCGCATTAATATTAATTTATGAATTTTCTTAACCTGCGTTAGTGTTTCTTTTAAAAGAATATTTTCAATTGTAAAATCTGATTTTTCAATCTTTTCCTCATCAGTCCATTGATTATTCATCCGTTCTAATACTTTATCTTTAGTCGTATTATCTCTTTTAATTACCCGATCAATTTTCAACTTTACTGATGCTGTAACAGTAATAATATAATCAAATAATAAATTTGTCTCGTTTTCAAATAAAATCGCATTTTCTTGTATAACATAGTTATATTCATTTAATACTTCTTGTTTTTTTATCCATTTTTTAAAATGTTGATTAACTTTTGGATGCACAACTGAGTTTACATATTTTAAGTTATCCGTATTTGTAAAAATAAGGTTAGCCAAAAAAGGTTTGTTTAAATTATTCTTAATATATACCTCTTTTCCAAAACGCTTTATTAATTTTTTTTTTATAAATTTAGACGTGAGCATTAATTTTTTTGCCTCAACATCAGCATAATAAACAGGCACATTCAATTGCTCAAACATTTTGGCTACTGTAGATTTTCCACTTCCAATACCACCTGTTAGCCCTATTTTAATCATTTTTATATAAAAATTCTAGTGTTTTTGGTGTGATTTTTATGTCTGACACTAAGTTAGATTTTTTATTAATAGTAGGAATAAGGTACTTCAAATTATTGTTTTTTGTATTCAAATAATCGCAAACAATTTCAAAATCAGATGCTTTAACCTTATCATAATTATTCAAACTTACTTTATAGGTAAGTTTAACTTGTTTAGAAAAAGTGTTAATTTTTATTCCATTGGGAACATTAATTATTTTATATTCTACTTCCAAATTTCCTTGTGAGAATTTATCAACCTTAACCTTAAAGGTTATAAAATCATTTGAGTAACTTATTTTATTATTGTCTGGTATATCCAACTGTAATTTTTTAGTGATATTATTTGAAATATTTGACAATTCAAGTGGTATTGTATTAATACTTTTTATTACATCAATTTGTTTTTTTGGTCCAACAATTGATATGGAATCTGGTATAATTTGAGTAGAAACAGCATCATACCCAATTCCATACTGTAACTTTAAAATTGGATTCACACTTACTTTCTTAGTTTTTAATATGCCAAAATCAAAGAACAATGTATCTGGCTCAATTCTTAAAATAGTTTCTTCTGATGAAAGTTGATTTTGCAGATATGGTATATTAGAGTTTGTTAAGTAATAATATTTGTTTTTTTGTTTATATAATTGTTTTAAATCAATAGCAATACTAGGTGTTTTTAAATTATACGTCAATAACTTAAATCCGTTTGTCTTTAAATGTACTGTAATATCTGATACTGCAGGTTTCTGTAACACTTTATCATTTGTTTTATTAACATATTTAGTATTAAAAACAATGCTATGGTTATACTCTTTAGATAGTTTTGATAGTGTCCAAAAAACAATTGCCAATAGTAAAAACACAACTTTAATTTGTGTTTTTTTTCTACTTCTTATATTTTTTTTTTTTTCTTTCAATGCAGTTTTATTATTTAACTTTGCTAAGATATATTTATTCCAAAAAAGGAACAAAAAAAAGTCCTGAAAATATTTTCAGAACTTTTTTTATAAGTTATAATAAATATTTATTTTTTCAAATATCGTTTACTCATTTCCATAGAAATTGCAGAACGTTCAAACTTAATTTTTCCTGCAGAAGTTTCAATAATACAGGTATTATCATTATCATTAAATTCAACTACTTTTCCGTGAATACCAGCTGTAGTTACAACACGATCTCCTTTTTTAATAGCCGAATAAAACGTTTTTTCCTTTTTTTGCTTTTTTATTTGCGGGCGTATCATAAAAAAATACAAAATAGCAAACATTGCAATCATATATGGAAGAAATAAATTTCCGCCTGCACTTGCTTGTAAAAAAATAGTTAAAGCCATAGAATTATTTTTTAATTTCTACTAAATTTTTTGTTTTTGTTTCTACAGCTCTTTTAGCAGCAGCTTCTTTTCTTCTTTTTTCGTTAGCAACTTTTCTTATAGCGCGCTTTTTTTCCTCTTCAGGATCTGGAGTTACTTGAGCTTTAATAGTTACTACATCAGACCCTTTGGCAGTATTACTTGTAACAGTTACCGTCTTTCTTTGAGCATTTGGTTTTCCTTTAGAGCTAAATTGCACATCAAATTTCCCACTTTCTCCAGGCATAATTGGTTCTTTTTTCCAACCTGTAGGTACAGTACAACCACAACTTGCTTTAATTTTAGTTATAATTAATGGTGATTTTCCTGTGTTTTTAAATGTAAACGTCGTTTCAACTTTATCACCTTCATTAATTACACCCCAATCATGAGTTGTTTTATCAAATGTAATAACAGGCGCATCAACTTTAGCTGCGTTTCTTGCTTCTGCATTTTTAACATTTGCAGCTTTTACTTTGTTAGATGCATCTTCTTTACAAGAAACAAACGCAATAGCAACAATACTTATAAGTAATAGTACTTTTTTCATTTTAAATATATTTTATAATTAGTAATTAGATTCGCAAATTTATAAAAAAAAACGAGAATTCATCAAATAGAATCAACTATTATAATAAACCTCTTCCAATTTTATTGATTTTATCTTCTTGAGTATATTGTTTTTCTATTTTATCCAACACACCATTAATAAAATTACTACTCTTATCTGATGAGTAATCTTTCGCA
>JAZGEV010000115.1:0-2874 GCA_036478895.1 Flavobacteriaceae bacterium
TATCAAAATTATTAAAAGATGATATTTCTTATAGAATTAAACAATATTCATATTGTATAATTAAGAATACAAATAATTATATGAAATGGCTAGAAGAAGATTACAACAGACAGTTAAGAACTAAAATTTCTCAAGAATTTGATTGATTTTATTAGTAAATAAAATTAGCTGTGTAATTTAATAAAACTCTTATAGGTTTCATTTTTTTCTTCTAAAATCCCTTCTAAATAATTTTCTGCAACAATAGGTTCTGAATGTTGCTCAATATTAAAAAGTGTATTGTAAAGTCTGTTTAAAGCTAACTTGGCACTGCTTTTAACTTTACTTGCATTTATATAGATGAAACCGTTTTCAAATTTAAAATAAACATTCAACCAAAAAAAAGCACCACTTTTCGCTTTGAATTTAGCTATAATTTGTGTGTCCTTTTGCTCTAATAGGTCTTCCCAAAGCAGGTTGCTTATTGTTTTTGGTGTTTCTGGATGTCTTATTTCATCAATATTTTTTCCTAGAATTTCAAAAATTTCATATTCAGATATTTCTGTAAAATAATCGTTTGCAAAAACGATATTTAATTTAGAATCCAATTTCAACTTAATTAGAGTTTCATTTAGCGTAATTTCTGTATGTGTAGTCGTTGAGTTGTTTTGCATAAAATAATTGAATCAGTAATTAACGTATTTATTTTACCTATCTTAAAATAAATAATAATTTGGTAACAAATGTACTATTTTGCTTCAGAATTCCTATTATCCTCTATACATTTTTTCATATAAATCATTATATTTTTTACGAATTTCATTACGTTTCGTTTTAAATGTAGGTGTTAATAAGTTATTATCAACAGACCATTGCTCTGATGTTAATTCAAATAATTTAATTCGTTCCCATTTTCCAAATTTTTCGTTTCTAGAACTGATTTCTTCTTTGATACGTGCTATTACTTTTTCATTAGAAATCAAATCAGCATTGCAATCGCCATAATTAATCTCCTTGCGCTTACACCATTCTTGTAAAAAGGTAAAGTTTGGTTGAATAACTGCTGTTGGCATTTTTTCGCCATCTCCAAAAACAACAACTTGTTCAATAAATTGAGATTCTTTTAGATCATTCTCTAATAAAACAGGTGATACGTATTTACCGCCAGAAGTTTTAAAAATTTCTTTTTTCCGTCCTGTTATTCTTAAAAAACCGTCTTTATCTATAGTACCTTTATCGCCAGAATGGAAATAATCACCTGTCATAACTTCAGCAGTTTTTTCTGCATCTTTATAATAACCAAGCATAACATTTGGTCCTTTTATTAAAATTTCATCATCATCGGCAATTTTTATTTCAACGCCATCAATCACCTTTCCAACTGAACCAATTTCAAATTCATTATTTGCATAAGCATTAACAGTTACAACTGGTGAGGTTTCTGTTAAGCCATAACCTTCCATTATTTGCATACCAGCAGCACAAAAAACGCGTGCAATACGTGGTTGTAAAGCAGCAGATCCAGAAACCATTGTTGTTAAGTTACCACCAAGCGCTTCTTGCCATTTACTAAAAATTAATTTTCTAGCAATACCAAGTTTCTTCTCATAAAACCATCCATTTCTTTCATATGGCTCGTATTTTAAACCTAAATTAACTGCCCAAAAGAATAACCCTTTTTTAATTCCAGATAAATTTGAACCTTTAGCCATAATACCATCGTAAATTTTCTCTAATAAACGCGGTACTACACTCATAAAATCTGGCTTAACTTCATTAAGATTTTCTTTTATTTTCTCTATAGCTTCACCAAAATATATTGAAATACTGTTATAAATATATAGATATTGAATCATACGTTCAAAAATATGACATACTGGTAAAAAACTTAGCACTTTTGATTCGCCTGTTATTAATGGTAGACGTGGTTTACTCGCAATAACATTTGATACAATATTTCTATGTGATAACATAACACCTTTTGGAACACCAGTTGTTCCAGATGTATATATAATAGTTGCTAAATCATCTGGCTTTACAGTATCTTTAAGTTTTTCAACCTCGTCTTGATTAGATACATCTTCACCTAACTTATATATGGCATCCAAATGTTTACAACCATCAATGTTATCAAAGCTAAATATTTCTTTTAAAGTAGATACATTTGTTTTAATACTATTTGCTTTTTTAAATAAAATTTCATCAGACAAGAAACAATAAGTTGATTCTGAATGACTCAAAACATACTCGTAATCTTTGGATGAAATAGTTGGGTAAATTGGCACATTTTGCGCTCCAATTTGTAATACAGCAATGTCTAATAAATTCCATTCGGTACGATTGGTGCTAGAAATTACAGCTATCTTATCATTTGGCTTAACACCTAATCTCAACAAGCCTCTGCTCAACTGATTAGCTTTGTCGATAGCTTCTTGCGTTGTAGTTGCAATCCATTTACCCTCTTTTTTTGTAACAAAAGCTTTGTCTATTGGATTGTTTTGTAGTTGATAATGAATAAAGTCAAATAATCGTGTAATTTTAGTTGCCATGAATTAAATTTTTATATTAACGCAATTTAAAAAAAATATGATAAATAGGAAAGAAAATCTATTCAAATTTTTAACCGATTGTTTATATTTGCGCACATTAATAAATAAAAGGTGTCATTTGAAAAATGACTAAACATCAAAAAAATTGAATATGAAGATATCTTATAACTGGTTAAAGCAATTTTTAGAAATTGATCTTAAAGAAGAGGTGTTAAGTGAAATGTTAACAGACTTAGGTTTGGAGGTAGAAGGTGTTGAGACAATTGAATCAGTTAAAGGTGGTTTAAAAGGTATAGTTGTTGGTAAGGTTTTGACTTGTGAGCAACATCCCAATGCAGATTCATTA
>JAZGEV010000116.1:0-16951 GCA_036478895.1 Flavobacteriaceae bacterium
AATTGATGGCGATAGCGATAACGATGACATTTACGATTCTGTTGATAATTGTATTAACACAGAAAATACAGATCAACTTGACTCTGACAATGACGGGATTGGCGATGTATGTGATGACAATATAGAAGTAAATGCACCTTATTTAATGGGGTTTGACGATAGTAATATTGATTCTTTTTGGCAAACAAGAGTATCAGGTAACGGCGCTCAAGGTAATGTTGTTATCAATACGTGTTGCGATATAGATAATAATGGAAATACGGCAAATATTTCATCTTCCACTTCTTCCGTTTACACTAAATTCATTAGTCCAAGACTAAATAATTTATCAACTAATAGCGCAATTTCTTTTTGGATAAGAGAGATTGGATCAACACCAAGAAATGTTAAAGTAGGCTTTGCCAAAGATCAAACTGGTTATAATTATAGCATTTTAGCAAGTTTTAATCCTAATACTTCAATGACGTTATATACCGTTAATATGACAAATTATTTACCATCAATGGGAAACAATTTTATCATTATTGTTAATGGCAAATCAGTTTTAATAGATGATTTTTCTTATACCAATGAAAGTTTATCTGTTCAAAGTCCATCTTTAGTTGGGTTTAATGTTTATCCAAATCCTGTAGAAGATTGTTTAACAATTAAAACGGAAGAGGCTATTACACAAATAAAAATCTATTCAGTTTTAGGAAAAGAAGTTTTACATTTTACACAAAAATTAAATCATATTTCTTTGAGAAATATAGATAAAGGTGTTTATTTTATTAAAATAGATACATCTAAGGGTTCCGTTACAAAACAATTTATTAAAAAATAAAATGAATTCACTTGAAAGTTGAAATCCTAAACAATAGTAGATTCCTTTTTTAAGCGAGTACTATGTCTTTTGAATTAACACATAAGAAATACGATAAAACCGTGAAATCAAAAATAGCAGGTGTAACTTAATCTTGTATCAAAAAAAAAGACACAAAAGAAATTAATTCTTTTGTGTCTTTAAGTTTTACTAATTGAGTATTACAATGCACTAACTTGTGACATTAAATCATTTACATTCGATTCTAAATCGGTCATAATTCCTTTATAATGTGCTTTTTTACCATCAACTTTTTTATCGTTAATACGCCCAATTAAATTATCAAAAGATGCAATTGCACCATCAATAATTGGTTCAGCTTTATCTTTATTATCGCTATTTTCTAATTGCCAAACATAACATTCTTCAATAATATCTGAAAAAATGTAGTTTAAATCTTTTTTTAAATTTCTAATACTTGCCATCTTACTTTGTTTTTAATTATTAATCTATATATACTTCTAGTAAATCCGTTTTATCATTGGATGTAATTTTATATTCTTTTAACGCATTTGGGATTAATATAGTTTCTCCCATTTGCAATTTTATTTTTTTTGAGTCTTGATATTCAAAGGTTGCTTTTCCAGCAACACACATATATATTACAAATGAATCTATATCATTATTAGATATTTGAATTTGACCATCAACCAGTAATATACCTGTTTTAAAATAAGGACAAGAAATTAAAGGTTGAATTTTATTTCTCTTTTTCTTATAAGCTGTCTTATAGCTTTTTTTCACCTTAAAATCTATGGCGTCCAACGCATCACTTGTATGTAAATCCCTATAATTACCATTATCATCTTGCCTATCCCAATCATAAATTCGATAGGTCACATCGCTTGTTTGTTGAATTTCGGCTAATAAAACACCGGCACCAATAGCGTGTACTCTACCTGTTGGAATAAAATAAGCATCACCCTTAGAAACTGTATCGGTATTTAAAATACGTGATAAGGTTTTTTCTTTAAGGTGTTTTTTATACTCTTTTTTTGATACTTTTTCTTTAAAGCCAACAATTAAATTAGCTTTTTTATCGGCTTGCATCACATACCACATTTCTGTTTTTCCAAATGAATCATGACGCTTTTTTGCCAATTCATCATTGGGATGTAATTGTATACTCAAGGCTTCTTTAGCATCAATAAACTTTATCAGTAAAGGGAATTTTTCACCAAATTGTTTAAAAACCTTTTCACCAACTAATCTACCTTTGTATTTAGCAATCATTTTGGTTAAACTTAAACCTTTATCCTTACCATTTGCAACTATCGAAATATCATTTTCTACTGATGAAATCTCCCAACTTTCGCCTATATTTTCTTTGTCAGATTTTTTATTTAAAAACCGATTTAACTTTTCTCCACCCCAAATTTTTTCTTTTAAAATGGGCTCAAATTTAATGGGTTCCATTACCATGCTGCAAATATCGCATTTTTTTAATTAGATTATTAATTTAAGAGATAAATATCTTACTTTTGTTGCAAGTACAATTTAAAAACAGAATGCAGAGATTTATAGAAAACTTACCAAAAGCCGAATTACATTTACATATTGAAGGCTCTTTTGAACCTGAATTAATGTTTAAAATTGCCCAACGAAATAATATAGACATTCCATTTAAAAATGTTGCTGAGATAAATAAAGCTTACCAATTCAATTGCTTACAAGATTTTTTGGATATTTATTATCAAGGCGCCAATGTATTACAAACAGAGCAAGATTTTTACGATTTAACGTACAGTTATCTTGAAAAATGTGCTTTACAAAATGTGCGTCATACAGAGATTATGTTTGATCCTCAAACGCATACAGATCGTGGCGTTTCATTTAAAACCGTTATCAATGGCATTTCTAACGCTTGTAAAGATGCTAAAGACAAATTAAATGTAAGCTCACTTTTAATAATGAGTTATTTACGTCATTTACCTGAAGAGGCGTGTTTTAAAACACTCGAAGAATCTTTACCATATAAAGATCTAATTACAGGAGTTGGTTTAGATTCTTCAGAAAAAGGCAATCCGCCATCAAAATTTAAAAACGTTTTTCAAAAATCAATAGAAGCTGGTTACATTCCTGTTGCACACGCAGGTGAAGAAGGCGATGCAGATTATGTTTGGGAAGCTTTAGATTTATTACATATAAAGCGTATAGATCACGGAAATAATGCCTTGCAAGACGAAACTTTAATTAAAGAAATTATCAAACGCGATTTAGCTTTAACGGTATGCCCGCTTTCAAATACAGCTCTTAAAGTTGTGGCTAATTTAAAGGAACATCCGTTAAAAAAAATGATGGAATTAGGATTAAAAATAACTATTAATTCTGACGATCCCGCTTTTTTTGGTGGTCAAGTGAATGAGAATTATATACAAATTCAAAATGCATTAAATTTATCTAAAAAAGACCTGTACATGTTGGCAAAAAACTCATTTACTTATTCTTTCTTAGATGAAAAATCTAAATTAAAACACATAACCGAATTAAAAACATACTATAACACTAACAAATGATTTTAATTACTGACAGTGGTTCAACAAAAACAAATTGGATTGCAATAAACAATAAAGGAGAACAATTATTTAAAACCAAAACAAAAGGTTTAAATCCAGCCGTTTTCAAATCGAAAGTATTAGAAAAGCGAATTCGTAAAAATGACGAATTATTCGCTTGTAAAGAAGTTGTAACAAAAATTCATTTTTATGGTGCTGGTTGTGGTACAAAAACACCAAGAATAATATTACACAAAGTTTTAGAATCATTTTTTCCAAATGCTGAAATTTTTATAAAAGAAGATACAGAAGCTGCTGTTTTTTCAGTGACAACAAAGCCAGCCATTGTGTGTATTTTAGGAACAGGCTCAAATTGCTCTTATTTTGATGGAAAAATAACACATCAAAAAATTACATCTTTAGGCTATATTATAATGGATGAATGTAGTGGTAATTACTTTGGAAAAATATTATTACGCGATTATTTCTTTCATAAAATGCCAGAAGATTTTGCTGAAGGTTTTGCTTTAAATTATAATTTAGATAGTGATCATATTAAAAAGAATCTATATAGAGAAGACAATCCAAATACTTATTTAGCTGGATTTAGCCATTATTTAATTCATCATAAAAATTGTGACTATGCTCAAAAGGTAATTTATAGAGGTCTGGAATTATTTATTGAAAATCAGATTTTACAATACAATGAATCCAAAAAATTACCCATTCATTTTATAGGTTCTTTAGCGTTTTATCTTGAAGATGAAATTAAATCCATTTTTAAAAAATATAATTTAAAACTAGGTAAAATTGAACGAAGACCAATTGACGGTTTAGTTCAATACCATATTAAATTAAATAAATAATGCGAAAAAACCTTACTTTAACTGCATTTTTAGGTGGATTGGCAATTGTTCTTGGTGCTTTTGGTGCGCACGCTTTAAAAGAGAAGCTTGGTGTGATTGAATTGAAGAATTTTGAAACAGGTGTACGTTACCAAATGTATCATGTTATTGTATTATTATTCCTAAATACCTATACTGAATTTAAACCAAAAGTGAAAAACAGATTAAGTCTTCTGTTTTTTATTGGTATACTATTTTTTTCAGGATCTCTCTATTTTATTAGTTTAGATATTGTTACAGCAAAAAGTATTTGGTTTATAACACCACTTGGTGGCTTATTTTTAATTGCAGGTTGGGCTGGTTTATTGTATCAATTTGCAAAAAGAAATTAACAATTCATCGTTAATAAATAATTAATTAAAATCTAATTTTTTAATAATTCCATGTAATTTTGCAGTTCAAAACAACTAATATTAAGATATGGATACGAAAACGATTTCGTTAACAGAATACAACATAAAAAGCACTAACATTCATTGGAACCTTTCTACAGAAGTTTTAACTGAAATAGCATTAAATAAAGGGTTAGGGAAAATTACAAATACTGAAACCTTAGCTGTAAATACTGGGAAATTTACTGGAAGATCACCAAAAGATCGATTCATAGTGAAAGATAGTGTTACAACAGATAAAGTTTGGTGGGATGGAAATATCAACATTCCGTTTGAGAGTGCTAAATTTGACCAACTTTTCGATAAAGTCACAGCACATTTATCTCAAAAAGAATTATTTGTTTGTGATGCTTTTGCTGGAGCAGATGAAAAATATAGAATTTCTCTACGCGTAATAACAGAATTACCTTGGGTTGGTATATTTGCAAATAATATGTTTATAAATCCTAGTAAAGAGGAATTAAATGAATTCTCACCAGAATGGTTGGTTTTACAAGCACCTTCATTTATGGCAATTTCTCTAGAAGATGGTACGCGACAAAATAATTTTAGCATTATAAATTTCTCTAAAAAAACAATCCTAATTGGTGGATCTGGCTATACTGGTGAAGTTAAAAAAGGCATTTTTTCAGTTATGAATTTTATTTTACCCGTTAATAAAAACACCTTTCCTATGCATTGCTCAGCAAATGTTGGTAAAAATGGAGAAACGGCTATTTTCTTTGGATTATCTGGTACTGGAAAAACAACTTTATCGGCAGATATTAATCGTAAATTAATTGGTGATGATGAACACGGTTGGACAGAACATAATCGTGTTTTTAATATAGAAGGCGGATGTTATGCAAAAGTTATTGACTTGTCTGCTAAAAACGAACCAGAAATATATGCTGCAATTAAAAAAGGTGCTTTACTTGAAAACATCGTTTTTAAAAACGGTACAAATGAAGTTGATTACTCAAATGTTTCAATAACACAAAATACACGAGTTAGCTATCCAATAGACTATATTGAAAACATTCAAAAACCATCAATTGGAGATAATGTGAAAAATATATTCTTTTTAACTGCCGATGCTTTTGGTGTCTTGCCTCCAATATCTAAACTTACACCTGGACAAGCTGCTTATCACTTCATATCTGGCTATACAGCAAAAGTTGCTGGGACCGAAGAAGGCATAACAGAACCTGTACCTTCTTTTTCAGCTTGTTTTGGCGCACCATTTATGCCATTACATCCAACAAAATATGCAGAAATGTTGAGTGAAAAAATGCAAAAATTTAATGTCAATGTTTGGTTAGTAAATACTGGTTGGACTGGAGGATCATACGGCATTGGAAAACGCATGAAACTTAAATATACTAGAGCCATGATTAATGCTGCATTAGATGGTAAACTAGACAATGTTGCTTTTATTAAACATCCTATCTTTAAATTAATGATGCCAACATCGTGTGAAAATGTCCCAACAGAAGTTTTAAATCCAAAAACAACTTGGAAAGACAAATCTGCCTATGATAATAAAGCACAGCATTTAGCAAATTCTTTTCACAAAAATTTTGAAACTTTTAAAGCGAATGCGAATATTGAAATACTAGAAGGAGCGCCTGTAAAAAGTTAATTGTTCTATCTATTTTTTTAGTATCTTCGCAGTATGATTAATGTTATTGTACTTGGTGGCGGCAATGTGGCAACACAGCTAACAAAAGCTTTTTACAAGGCTAGAAAATGTAAGTTAGTTCAAGTGTATTCAAGATCGCAACCCAGTAAATTTGTTCAAAAAAAGAACATTAATACTACACAAAATTTAAGTGATTTAAAAGATGCTGATGTTTATATTATAGCAATATCTGATGATGCTATTTCAGATTTTTCGAGTCATTTAAAATTTCAAAACAAACTTGTTGTACATACTTCGGGTAGTGTTATTATGACAGATTTAAAATGCAATGCAAATAAAGGCGTATTCTACCCTTTACAATCCATCAGTAAATCAAAAAAAATAAGTTTCAAACACATTCCAATATGTATTGAAACGGAAAATGATGAAGATCTATTACTTCTAGAAACATTGGCAAATTCTATTTCCAAAAAAGTATATCACATCAATTCCAAACAACGTGAAAAATTACATCTTGCTGCTGTATTTGTGAATAATTTTGTAAACCATTTATATCACATTGGCCATGAAATTTGTGATGAAAACAAAGTGGATTTCAATATTTTGAAACCATTAATAAAAGAAACAGCTGCGAAAATTAAAAATTTAACCCCAAGAGAAACTCAAACCGGACCCGCAATTCGAAAAGATATTAAAACTTTGGAAAGTCAACGACAACTCTTAGACGAAAATAAAAAAAACATATACAATTTATTAACAGAATCTATAATGAATTCATAATATTGTGTAATAAAAATAAACAATGAAAAGCTACAAAGAAATATTGCCTCAAATAACAACACTTATTTTTGATGTTGATGGTGTTTTAACAGATGGTACAGTGACTATTTATCCCAATGGAGAAATGGTAAGGCGTATGAACATAAAAGATGGTTATGCTCTAAAAACGGCTGTTGATAATGGCTTTAATGTTTGTATCATATCTGGTGGTACTAATAAATCTGTGCAAACACGCTTAGAAGGTTTAGGTATAAAAGATATTTATCTAGGCGCTCATCATAAGATAAATCAATTACACGAGTATCTAGAAAAAAAACAACTAAAGCTAGAAAATGTACTTTATATGGGTGATGATATTCCTGACTATCCTGTAATGGAATTAGTTGGATTAGCAACGTGTCCAAATGATGCCGCAAGTGAAATAAAAGGCATTTCAAAATATATTTCACATAAAAAAGGCGGAAAAGGTGCAGTAAGAGATGTTATTGAACAAGTGATGAAAGTTCAAGGAAAATGGAGTGGAAATTTTGATGCCAAATACGATTAATCTAAGGTGTGATTGATGATAGATAACAAAACACGTTTATTGAAAATTCCTGTAATTGGATTTTTAACAAAAATATCCGATAAGATAAAAGTTCCTGGCTTAAAAGGGATGAGTCTCTACGATCTGTTAGAAATGTATTTTATAGGTATTGTAAGAGGTGCAGTTACATCAAGAGCAGGTAGTATTGCGTTTAGTTTTTTTATGGCATTATTTCCTTTTGTTATTTTTGTTTTTACACTCATCCCTTTTATCCCAATTGAAAATTTTCAAGAAGATTTATTAATGTTGGTAGAAAACGCCTTACCACCAAACACAGCCGATAGTGTTGATTATGTTATAAAAGATATCGCAAATAATACGTATGGCGGATTGTTATCTTCTGTTTTTCTTTTATCTATATTATTAATGACCAATGGTGTAAATGCCTTGTTTAGTGGTTTTGAATACACCTATCATAAAATTAAAACACGAAATGTAATAACACAGTATATTGCGGCGTTATATACATCTATAATAATGGCATTATTATTGTTACTTACAGTAGCAATAATCTTTTACTTTGAAATAGGTATTGGAAAACTAAAAGCAAATGGTTTTGTATCGAACGATATATATTGGATAGGTTTTGGTAAAAACATCATTTTATTATTGATGTTATTAGTAGGCGTTTCCATATTATATTTTTTTGGCACTAAAGAAGGTCGGAAAATTAACTTTCTATCACCTGGCGCTATTTTTACAACAGTTCTAATTATTATAAATTTTATACTTTTTGGAATATATGTTAGTAAATTTGCAAAGTATAATGAACTCTATGGAATCATTGGAACGGTATTAATTTTAATGCTTTTTATATGGCTAAATTCCATAATTCTTTTATTAGGATATGAATTAAACACTTGTATGATTGGGCTTAGAAATAAATCCGCTACAAATAAAGATGACAAACTAAATAACTATAATTAACATAATGAAAAAAATAATTTTACTTTTTACTGTAATACTATTACAAACTTCTTTTTTATATGCACAAGAAGAAACAAGTGACAAAGTTGAGCATTCGATAACCAATGACTTAAATTGGATAAGTTCTTATGACGATGCACAAAAATTAGCCAAAGAACAAAATAAACAAATTTTGATATTCTTTACAGGTTCAGATTGGTGTGGTCTTTGCAAATTACTCAAAAAAGATTTTTTTTCGTCTGATGAATTTAAAGCTATTGCTCACGATAATTTAATTCTTTACAAAGCAGATTTTCCAAGAAGAACCGATATTGTTTCTGCCGAAGACAAAAAAGTAAATGAAGCATTAGATAATAAATACAGCAAATCGCGAAGCAAAAGATCATTTCCAACTATTGTAATAACTAATGCCAATGGTGTTGAATTAGGGTTTATAGAAAGCTATAATTTTATTCATGACACTACAAACCACTTTAGATTATTAAAGAAGTCTATTCAATAATCACAATACTTTATAAGTTTTGCAATAATTAATTAAAAAAAAATCCCAATTTGAAAATCAAATTGGGATTTTTTAGTTTTGATATTAGCTACTAAAACATTTCTCTTCCAGAAAAATGAAAAGCACTTTCTATGGCTGCATTTTCATCACTATCAGATCCGTGTACTGCGTTTTCTCCAATAGAAGCTGCATACAATTTACGAATAGTTCCTTCTGCTGCATCTGCTGGATTTGTAGCACCAATTAAAACTCTAAAGTCTTCTACAGCATTATCTTTTTCTAAGATTGCAGCTACAATAGGACCACGAGTCATATACTCTACTAATTCTCCAAAAAATGGACGTTCATTATGAACTGCATAAAACGCTTCTGCATCTCTTCTAGTCATATGAGTCATTTTCATTGCTACGATTCTAAAACCTGCAGCATTTATTTTTTCTAAAATTGCACCAGTATTCCCTTTTTCTAAAGAGTCTGGTTTCAACATGGTAAACGTTCTGTTTGTCATTTTTATATTTTTATTTTGAAGTGCAAAATTAGTATTTTTATTTAGATATCCTAAAAATCATAATAATTATTTGAATTTAAGATTAAATAGAAATTCTTAAGATACTTTTTGTAATTTTGCATCACAATGTCAAAGCAACAAAATACATACATATTAGCTATTGAATCATCTTGCGATGATACAAGTGCAGCTGTATTATGCAATAATATAGTTTTATCAAATGTTGTTGCAAATCAAGACATTCATAAAAAATATGGCGGTGTTGTACCAGAGTTAGCGTCACGAGCACATCAACAAAATATTGTTCCTGTTGTACAGCAAGCATTAGAGCAAGCGAAAATTGATAAAAAACAACTTAGTGCTATCGCTTTTACTCGTGGACCTGGTTTAATGGGTTCGTTACTTGTTGGTACTTCATTTGCAACTTCTTTTGCAATGGCTTTAAACATTCCATTGATTGATGTCAATCATATGCAAGCGCATATTTTGGCTCATTTTATTGATGAATTGGATAATGAAAACCAGAGTAATTCTAAGCCTTCATTTCCTTTTATTTGCTTAACCATTTCTGGCGGCCATACACAAATAGTAAAAGTTTCTAGTTATTTTGATTTTAAAATTTTAGGAGAAACTCTAGATGATGCAGCTGGCGAAGCTTTTGATAAAGCTGCAAAAGTATTGGGATTGCAATATCCTGGCGGACCATTAATTGATAAATATGCTAAAGGTGGAAATCCAAATGCGTACCCATTTCCAAAACCAAAAACCAAAAACAAATTGGATTTTAGTTTTAGTGGTTTTAAAACTGCTGTAATGCGTTTTGTGCAAAAAAATGTTGCAGAAAATCCTAATTTCATTCAAGAAAATTTAAACGATATTTGTGCTTCTATCCAAAATGGAATTGCAACAATTTTAATGGATAAATTAAAAGCAACTGTAAAAGAAACTGGCATTAATCAAATAGCCATTGCTGGTGGTGTTTCTGCCAATTCAGAAATAAGAAAACGACTTACTGAAAATAAATATGGTTGGAAAACCTACATTCCTCCATTTGAATATACAACAGACAACGCTGCAATGATTGGCATTACAGGCTATTTAAAATTTAAAAATGGTAAATTCTCTACTAACCAAAAAACAGCAACTGCTCGTTTAAAAGTGAGTGAGTAATTACTCAATACTAATTCATACCTTTACATCATGAAATTAAACTTAAAAAAACCCATCGCATTTTTTGATTTAGAAACTACAGGAATTAACATTGCTAAAGATCGTATTGTTGAAATTTCTATTCTTAAAATATTAATTAATGGTAATAAAGAAAGTAAAACTTGGTTGGTAAATCCAGAAATGGAAATTCCAAAAGAAGCTAGTGATATTCATCATATTACTAACGAAAGAGTTGTAACCGAACCTACATTTAAAGAATTAGCACCACAAGTCATTGCAATGATTGAAGGTTGTGATTTAGCAGGTTTTAACTCCAATAGGTTTGATATTCCTTTATTAGCAGAAGAAATGTTACGAACAGGTAATGATTTTTCGATGAAAGATCGTTTGGCTGTTGATGTACAAACTATTTTTCACAAAAAAGAACAACGCACATTAACCGCTGGTTATCAGTTTTACTGTAACAAAGATTTAACAGATGCGCATTCTGCCGAAGCAGATACCTTAGCTACTTATGAAATTTTCTTAGCTCAAATTGAAAAGTATGACGACTTAGAAAATGATATGGGAAAATTAGCTGAATTTTCGCATTATAATAAAAGAGCTGACTTTGCAGGTTTCCTTTTATTTAATGATAAAAATGAAGAAATTTTTTCCTTTGGAAAGTATAAAGGAAAAAAAATTACCGATGTTTTAACTAAAGATAAAGGTTATTTTAATTGGATTCAAAATGCCGATTTCCCTTTATACACCAAAAAAGTGTTGAAACAAATAAAAGACAGAATGAATGGCAGTGGATTTACTGTTGATGATTTGAAAAATAAATTCAATAATTAAATCTAATCCAAATACTTTTTTAAAATCGAAAACTCCCTCAGTTATCTCTAACTTTGGGAGTTTTCTTCTCTTTCATAGCTTTTGAAAGATTTATCTTGTTGATCCTCTACGAACTTTCTTTTTTACAGGAGTTCTAACTTTAGAGATTCCTTTTTTACGTTTAATCATTTGTTTTTTACTAGTGGTTTTACCATTCGTTTTTTTACTAGTACGCGCTTTTGATCTATAGTAATAATAGTCATCGTCTTCATTAAACTGTTCGTAATCGTTATGAAAGTCATCGTCATTAAAGAAATCATCTTCATATTCATAAACGTAATCATCATAATAATAATTATCATAATAACCAGTATTGTAGCTGTATCTTCTCGGCTTAACCGATCCTATAAAACGGATTCCATGACGTCTGTAAATAATTTTTAAACCACCTACACGTGTCATTTTTCCTCTACGGTAACTGATAAAAACAGTTCCTACTCTACTCACCTTTCCGCGATATGTGTAGTTTATAAATACGCGTCCAACACGTATTACTCTGCCTCTATAATCTCTTACAACTCTTGTGCCTCGTCTATTATGTCTAGCATTCGCTTTTCGCTGTGTGCCTTTGTAATAATACTCTGTTGTTGTTCCGTAACTGCCGTGTACATCAAAATCTAATTGTCCATCTGTAAAAATAAAAAATTTAATGCCGCGTTCGGTAAACGAAATCGGTTCATCGAGATTATTTGAATAATCCCATTTACTGTTTGGTTGTTCATTGCTTATGTTAGCTTCTACAGTCGAAACCATCATAAACATTCCTATTAAAATAAGTAGTCCTTTTTTCATGATATATGGTTTTAGGATTAACGCCTACTCTAAATGCTTTTCGGCTTCCGCATTTGATTAAGTAGTTTCAAGTAGCGTGCCATAAAAATAAAACACGTTTTAATTTGAACTAATTATGCTTTACAAGTAATAGTTAATGATTTATTTTACAAAGAGTTAAATATGTGATTTAAACGCATAAAAAAACCTAATAAAATTTAATCTATTCTTAAATTTTATTAGATTTGTTCTAATATTTTTTACGTTAAATTGGTGTTTGTTTAGGTGTTAAATTTAAAAAAAACACTTAATATTTCATTTAAAATAGCGTCAAATTACCATCTCATTACAACATTACCCCAAGTAAATCCGCTACCAAAAGCAGCTAAAACGACTAAGTCGCCTTCTTTAATATTGCCTTTCTCCCAAGCTTCTGTTAAAGCAATGATTATAGATGCAGCTGTTGTGTTACCATATTTCATTATGTTGTTGTATACTTGATCATCGCGTAAGCCAAATTTTTTCTGAATATATTGAGATATCCTTAAATTAGCTTGATGTGGAATAAACATATCAATATCACTTGCTTTTAAATTATTTTTTTCAAGGCCTTCATTTATGGTTTCACTAAAACGAATTATGGCATTTTTAAAAACTAATTGACCATCCATATAAGGAAAATATGAGGTATCTTCTTCTTTATTTGCTAATATTTCTGGAACCCAATGTGCAATACTAGGTGTTGCAACGGTCAATTTATCTGCATATTTACCTTGACTGTGCAAATGTGTATATAATATTCCTTTGTTATTATCTTCTGTTCTTGATAATATACAAGCTCCAGCGCCATCTCCAAAAATTACTGAAACGCCTCTACCTCTAGTCGTTTTATCCAATCCATTGGAATGATACTCTGCGCCTATTACTAAAATGTTTTTATACATACCCGTTTTAATAAATTGATCTGCTGTAGAAAGAGCGTAAATAAAACCTGAACATTGATTACGTATATCAATTGCACCAACAGTATCTAAATCTAACATATCTTGAATTTGAACACCACATCCTGGAAAGAAATAGTCTGGACTTAAGGTTGCAAATACTATAAAATCAATGTCGTCTTTGGTTAAACCAGAACGTTCTATGGCAATTCTAGCAGCTTCAGCGCCCATAGTTGCTGAAGTTTCTCCACTTCCATCTTTTATCCATCTACGTTCTTGAATACCTGTTCTTTCTTGAATCCAAGCATCATTTGTATCCATAATTTTAGATAAATCATCATTAGTCACTATAGTTTCAGGAACATAAAAGCCCATTCCCGTTATTTTTGAATTATACATAATCTTTTGTTTTAGTTGTTTCTAATTCAAAGGTACGAATTAATAAATAGAAATAATTTTAAAAATTATTTTATTAATATTCAAAAAAAAAGACTGCCCAATGGGCAGTCTTTACTTTTTAATTCTTCAAGGAACTTATGCTTTCTTACTACCGCAAGATGCTTTAGATTTACCTGAACAAGATGCTTTTGAAGCTGTTTTCTTTGAACCACAAGATGCTTTTTTCTTACCAGAACAAGATGCTTTAGCTTCTGCATTTTTTGAACCACAAGACGCTTTTGATGTCGCTGATTTTTTTCCAGTACAACATCCTTTTGCTTTTTTAGTAGTTGCTTCCATAACTTCTGAAGCTGATACTTCATCAACTGAATATTCAGCTTTTACTTCTGTTTCTACTGCTTTAGTTGCTACTTTTTTAGTTTGAGCATTTGAAAATGCTACAAAAAATAAACCAATTACTAGTGTTAAGATTACTTTTTTCATTGTTTTTTGTTTTTATTATTAATAATATATGGTAAAAATATGCTTTATTAAAAGAATATTAACGTTTCAAACGTTAAATTCTTTCGAGAAAATGTTAAAATTTAATGACTGTGACCAGAATGATCTTCAACTTTTTTAGTTTCTCCAGCTGTTTTTGCTTTTAAATCCATTTTACAAACTGGACAAGAACCTGCTTTTGTATAGCTTTTTCCTTTTTCACAATCCATTGGACATTGATATACTTCTGTTGCAACTGCTTTTGTTGTTGTTGTTGTTGCTTTACTTTCCTTTTTACAAGATGTTACTGTAATAGCTAATGCAAATACTATAGCTATACTTAAGATTACTTTTTTCATTTGTTTAATTTAAAATTAGTTTATTTATGAACGCAATATAATCATTTTTAGTATAATTTCAACTATTTCATTTTCTTTAATACCTTTCTGTTTTTGAACATTTTATAAAAACTCATTTCTCTTTTGGCATTTTTTTTCAGTTTCTTTTCTGCTAACTCAATAATATCAGCAGCGCAATTTTGAAAATTACCTGATTTATAAATGGGATTTGGATCATACTCTATTAATAACTGAATGGCTTTTGTTTCATCTTCTCCAACCAATTCATCACATAAAAATAATGCCATATCAATACCAGCAGAAACACCTGCAGCTGTGATGTATTTCCCATCTTTTACAATACGTTCATCAAGTGGTGTTACATTATAATCTTTAAGCAATCCCAATGTTTTCCAATGAGATGTAGCATTATAATCTTGTAACAAACCTGTTTTCGCAAGAATTACAGAACCAGAACAAACCGATGTTGTAAACTGTGTGGTTGCATCAATTTTTTTAATCCAATCTAGGGTTGCTTCATCTTTTAATACGTTTAAAAATGATATTGCTGCACCTGGTATCACTAATATATCTGCGTTAGATACTTCTTTAAAACTATATTTCGCCTTTATCGTTGTAAAACCAGTATCTACTTTTATATTGCCTCTTTTTTTGGCGACAAAGTAGATTTTAGCATCATCTAAGTTACTTAAAACTTCATATGGTCCAACAGCATCCAATAATGTTATTCCATGATATAATAAAATAGCTATTTTCATTTTTAATTATTTTTCTATAAAGGTAATTGTTTTTTTAACAACATCATCATTCCAAAGCATTCTGTAATGACCAATTTTCTCATAAGCTTCCAAAGTAGCGTTTGGTATTGCTCCAGCAATTTCGGTAGCATTATGAAATGGAATCACTTTATCAAATTTATCGTGAATGATTAATATTTTTTTAAAATTAATGTTGTTAATTTTATCGCTTAGAATCATTTTGGATAAATCTTCTTTTATGATTCGTTTTGTCCAATGCTCTATTTGCTCAAAAATTCGATTATTGAAACCCAGTAATTTTTGAAAATCTCTAAAGATCTCAGTTATTTTATTATTTGCTGATAGTAAAACTATGTTATCTACTTTATAATTAGTTCCAGATAAAGCATAAGCTAATACGGCAGAACCAAACGAATGCCCAATTATATTAAAACTATCTTTTGGCTTTATAAATTCTATTAAATTTTGTAATGATTTCTTACAAATATATAAATTACTATTTGATTCTTTTGTCAATGCATGACCTGGTAAATCTAAACTTATTATTCGATAATTGTTAAGTATTAAAGCATTTACAAATTGTAATAAACTACCTGCATTACTATTCCAACCGTGAACTAAAAATACGAGTTTTCCATTTGGATTTCCAAATTCGTAACATTGTAAATCTTCTCCTGTTTCTCTTTTTACATTAAACTTAATTGCTTTTTCATAAAAAGGTTGCTCTCTTCGTTTAATTTTTTTAATGCGTACTTTTTGAAATATTCTAACGGCTACTTTTCCGCCGTATTTTGGAAAAACATAGGACAATGAGTTTAAATATATTTTTAAAAATTTAAGGTATAATTTCATTACTTAATTATTTTATCGGTAAATAGAATAGATAAATGATATTCATTTCCAATTGGAGTTTGGATTTTTTTTAATCTAGGCGATGTGAAAATTGCTAAAACCATTGGAATAATTGAATTCAAATTACTTTCTGTATTGGCAAATAATTGCGACATAATAAAATGAGTGACTAAAAATATAACGACTACAGATGCGTATCTTATCCCTAATAATTTCATAAGTTGACTGTTCATAATAGTTAATTTAATTGTTGAAAATAATAAAGTTCGTATTGGGGTAATAAATTGGGATGCATTACTTTAATAATATCTTTTAAAACAATGTGAGGTTGCACTGGCGCCAATTCGTAATACAAAACGCCACCTGTTTCCCCTTTTCGATTCATTGAATTATATATATTTTTATTCTGAAATGCATCAAATTTAGTATAATGTTTATTAGATTCTTTAAGCTGATTAAAACTACTAAAAAAGCCTGGACTTATCCAAATTTCAGCATCTCTAGCTTTGTCAAAAACAGCTTCAAAACTTAAAGATAAGCTTCCTGTTCCAATACTTTTTTGCCAAGGATAATTAACATTGGCATCTCTTAATAATTGAGCTCCAAAACTATCGCCTGCAGGCATATTCCATTTATCTTTATACATAACGCCGCTAAGTACTTTAGGCTTTCTTTTTGCAGTTTTAGCAAGTTCTTTGACATTATTATACTTTAATTCAATGTCTTTAAAAATGGTGTCTGCTAGTTTATCTTTATTAAACAATGCG
>JAZGEV010000117.1:0-2519 GCA_036478895.1 Flavobacteriaceae bacterium
CGAAACTAATAAAACTCTCTAAATAAAAACGTTTTTTTTTATGAATAGTATATATCTTAACTAATTTATTAATCTATTTTTATTACAATAACGTTATACTGCCAATTAATCAAAATAGAATGAAAAAATAAAGGTAGTTATTTAAATTACTCCCTTTACATTAAATTTAAGTCACTAAAATCTGTATCGATTATTCAGGACGTGACAATTTAGATTTTACATCATACCTGGCATACCACCACCCATATGTGGTGCAGCTGGCACATCTTCCTTAATATCTACCAAAGCACATTCGGTTGTTAAAATCATTCCGGCAACAGATGCAGCATTTTCTAATGCTACACGTGTTACTTTTGTAGGGTCAATAATACCCGCTTTTAACATTTGTACATAGGTGTCATTTTTAGCATTGTAACCAAAATCTTTTTTCCCTTCCATTACTTTTGAAACAACTACTGAACCTTCGCTACCTGCATTATTTGCAATTTGACGTAAGGGTTCTTCAATAGCTCTATCAATTATTTGTATGCCTGTTACTTCGTCTAAATTATTGGTTGTTAATTTTGACAATACGCTTTTAGCACGCACTAAAGCAACACCTCCACCGGCAACTATTCCTTCTTCAACAGCAGCTCTTGTAGCATTTAAAGCATCTTCTACGCGATCTTTTTTCTCTTTCATTTCTATTTCACTTGCAGCTCCTACATATAATACTGCAACTCCGCCAGCTAATTTTGCTAAACGTTCTTGTAATTTTTCTTTATCATAATCGGATGTGGTCGTTTCGATTTGAGATTTAATCTGATTAACTCTTCCTTTTATATGTGACGAGTCTCCATTACCATTTATAATTATTGTGTTGTCCTTATCAATTGTAATTCTTTCAGCAGTACCCAACATTTCAAGAGTTGTATTCTCTAATGTAAATCCTCTTTCTTCGGCAACAACTGTTCCGCCAGATAGAATTGCAATATCTTCCAACATAGCTTTACGTCTATCTCCAAAACCTGGCGCTTTTACAGCAGCAATTTTTAAAGCACCACGTAACTTATTAACCACTAAGGTTGCCAATGCTTCTCCATCAATATCTTCGGCAATAATTAATAATGGTTTTCCAGATTTTGCTACGGGTTCTAATACTGGTAAAATATCTGCCATTGTAGATATTTTTTTATCGTATAATAATATGTACGGATTTTCTAAATCGGTTATCATTTTTTCATTATCGGTAACAAAATAAGGTGACAAATAACCTCTATCAAACTGCATACCTTCAACAATGTCCACATAAGTTTCCATGCCTTTAGCTTCTTCAATAGTAATGACTCCTTCTTTACCTACTTTACCAAACGCTCTTGAAATTAGTTCACCAACTTCAATATCATTATTTGCAGATATTGTTGCTACTTGCTTAATTTTATCGCCTTTACCAACAGCTTGAGACTGTCTATGTAAATCTGCTACAATTGCAGCAGTTGCTTTATCAATACCACGTTTTAAATCCAACGGATTTGCACCAGCAGCCACATTACGCAAGCCTTCTTTTACGATTGCTTGTGCTAATACAGTTGCGGTTGTAGTTCCATCACCAGCTAAATCGTTTGTTTTAGCAGCAACTTCTTTTACCATTTGCGCTCCCATATTTTCTAATGGATCTTCTAGTTCTATTTCTTTTGCAACAGTAACGCCATCTTTAGTCACTTGTGGAGACCCAAAAGATTTTCCAATAACTACATTTCGTCCTTTTGGTCCTAAGGTTACCTTTACTGCATTTGCCAAAGCATCAACACCACGTTTTAAACCGTCGCGAGCTTCTAAATCAAATTTTATATCTTTTGCCATGTCTTTGTTTTTATTTTTAGAATTTTCAATTGCTTGATGCCTTAGAAATTCATTGAAATTTTAAATTGATTATATAATTGCGAAAATTTCACTTTCGCGCATTATTAAAAAATCTTTACCATTAAGTTTTAATTCCGTTCCCGAAAATTTTCCATAAAGTACTTTATCTCCAACTTTAACAGTTGTTGGTTCTTCTTTTGTTCCTTTTCCTACAGCTATTACAATACCTTGCTGTGGTTTTTCTTTTGCAGAATCTGGAATAAATAAACCGGATGCAGTTTTAGTTTCTGATGCTAAAGGCTCTACAACTACTCTATCGGATAAAGGTTTAATATTTACTTTGGTCATTTTTTTAATTTTTTAAATTAGGTATTTGAATAATTTAATTGTCAAATTACGTTTTACAAATCTGACAAATAGAAACAAAAAAACTGTATAAAAAGTAGTATCATTTTTAACCTGTAAATAACAAGCATTAAATGAGATTAATCACTTTTTATACAGTTTTAAATATGATGAAAAACAAATTTATTTGTTCTCGTCTGTTTTAACTGGTTTAGACTCAGTAGCAGGTACAATAGGTGCAGCTGGCGCTTCTTCTTTCTTTACTTCAACACCTTCTAGTGTACTATTAATTCTAGAATCTGTATTAGTGCCTTCTCTAGGAATTGCAAAAT
>JAZGEV010000118.1:0-2977 GCA_036478895.1 Flavobacteriaceae bacterium
AAAAATCTTATGTAAGTAATTCGAAATGCCTTGAGTGTTTTTACCCAATGTGTATTTATTAATACGATTGGTTCCAGAACCCATTACTCCACGCATACCACCAGTTCCAAAAGCTAAGTTCTTATAAAAACTTTCAGTATAATTATCAGATTTTATTAATTTACTTACTTCTTCTCTAGTAGCTTTATCGAATGGTGGTTTTAACCAAAGTTCTGCCGTGTTTAATATAGTGTCTTTATTCATTATCATTTCTTTGTTAGTACAAATATAGTGAAATAGATATAGGCATTGTGCCATTTACTTTATTATAAAAATAACACTTATAAAATTAATCACGTTCTATTAACTTACTATAAATTTAATACTTCTTTAATTTTATAACGTTCTTGATTATTACTAGAGCGCAGTATTAATTCACCTACAAATCCTGCTAAAAATAATTGTGTCCCAATTACCATTGTTGTTAATGCAATATAAAACCAAGGGTTTTCGGTAATTAATCTAGCTGAAGTTTCCCAGTAAAAAACGTGTATTAATTTAAAAATACCAATGAAAAAAGCTACAACAAAACCAACTAAAAACATAAAACTACCAAGTAATCCAAATAAGTGCATTGGTCTTTTTCCAAATTTTGATAAAAACCAAATAGTTATTAAATCAAGAAACCCATTAAAAAAACGTTCAATTCCAAATTTGGTTACACCATATTTTCGTGCTTGGTGAATCACTACTTTTTCATCAATTTTGGTAAAGCCTGCATTCTTTGCCAAAACCGGTATATATCTATGCATTTCACCATAGACATCAACATTTTTCACTACTTCATTTTTATAGGCCTTTAAACCACAGTTAAAATCATGTAATTTTAATCCTGAAGTTTTTCTTGCAGCAGCATTAAACAATTTTGATGGCAAATTTTTCTTTATTTTAGAATCGTATCGTTTCTTTTTCCAGCCAGATATTAAATCGAAATTATCTTTTATAATAAGATCATACAATTCTGGTATCTCATTAGGACTATCTTGTAAATCCGCATCCATTGTAATTACAACATTGCCTTCTACTTTTTTAAAGGCAGCATTCAATGCTTGCGATTTTCCATAATTTGTTTGAAAACGAATACCTTTTACTTCTTTAAACTTATTAGAGAGGTCGCTTATTATTTTCCAAGAATCATCAGTACTTCCATCATCAATGAATAATATTTCATACGTGTATTTTTTTTCATTCATTACACGTTTTATCCAATCGTATAATTCTGGCAAAGATTCTGCTTCGTTTAATAAAGGTATAACTATGGATATGTCCATTTTCTAATTATTTTTTTTATATAATATTACGCCACTTATTGCGGATATAATTAATCCAATAAACATGAACTTCAGCATATTAGTAGCAAAACCCATTGTGTAATTTGGATTTAAATTAGCATTCTTAACATTAGAAATTGCTTCATTTAACTTTTCAGGTTCTCTTAATTTTGTCAGTTCTAAGTATGCTTCTTGAGCAAATTCTGGCTTGTAAAAATTATAAGTAACAAAAAAGAATGTTCCTGTAATAATCATCATAATAAAACCAATTTTTACAGCTTCTTTGATCGATAATGTGTTGCCATTAACTTTCAGCTTAAAAATAAAAATTGCAAACACTATTAAAATAATTTCTAACAATAATGATAAATAAGGTGTTAAACTATATTGCATAGCAGTAACGTTCAATTCTTTTGAAACTATGTCAATAACAAGTCTTAAAACTCCTAAAATTAATCCAAATTTAATAGCATGTTGCAAGTGATTTGCTTTCATAAATCATTTAATTACTTATAATGATTAGCAAAGATAACAATTGATTTAAAGTTATATTTAAAAAAATCATTTTTTTTGTTGTTAGAATCTAAATGCTTTGTACCTTTGCAACGGCAAGTCCTACACAACTAGCTCCCTTTGAATCCTCCAGGGCGGGAACGCAGCAAAGGTATTAGGTTGTAGCAGTGTGATGTAGGTAGCTTGCCATTTTTTATAAAACTTTATTTTTATAAATTTCAATAAGAACATAAAATTGCTAATTACATTTTATCCAACTTTATTTAGTTGGATTTATTATTTTATATAACCCTCTTTTATTAAAAATAAATAATTAACAAGCCTTTAAAATTTTCTCTTCTTATTTAATTTTAATATTAAACGCTTCTTCATTTTCTAAAATTCCAATTAAAATATCATTTTCTTGAACTTTCCCCACTCCTGCTGGTGTACCTGTAAAAATGATATCACCTTTTTTTAATGTAAAATATTGCGATACATATGCTATTAATTCATCTATAGTCCACAGCATATTATTTGTGTTACCATTTTGTACAATAGTGTTATTTTTATGTAATTGAAAAGAAGTATTCTTTAAATCAAATTTTTCTTTTTGATAGAATTTACCAATCAATGCACTACCATCAAATGCTTTTGATTTCTCCCAAGGTAAGCCTTTTAATTTTAATTCCTTTTGCAATTTCCTTTCAGTAAAATCAATTCCTAAACCAATTTCATCATAGTATTTATATGCAAATTTTGTAGCAATGTGTTTTCCTACTTTGTTTATTTTAACCAATACTTCTACCTCATAATGAATTTCTTTAGCAAAATCAGGTATAAAAAATGGCATTTTTCTTGGTAAAATTGCAGAATCTGGTTTTAAAAACACTACTGGATCTGTAGATTTTTCATTACCTAACTCCTTTATGTGTTCAATATAATTTCTACCGATGCAAATTATTTTCATTGTTTTTATTTAGCACATCAAAATTACAACTATTTTATAATTTTCAAATGGAATTAAGATTGATTCTATAAATATAGACCTTCAAAATCTAATAAAAGTAAAAAATCCTCAATCTTTTGATTGAGGATTTTTAAAGAAAGGCGATGACATACTCTCCCACCTGAATGGCAGTACCATCTGCGCTGATAGGCTTAACTTCTCTGTT
>JAZGEV010000119.1:0-6314 GCA_036478895.1 Flavobacteriaceae bacterium
AACAGAGAAGTTAAGCCTATCAGCGCAGATGGTACTGCCATTCAGGTGGGAGAGTATGTCATCGCCTTTCTTTAAAAATCCTCAATCAAAAGATTGAGGATTTTTTACTTTTATTAGATTTTGAAGGCCTATAAATTAAATTTGTTTTTAAATAGATGCTTATTAATTGTTTTATAAAATACTATATTTGCTTATGAAAGTAGATTATATCATTGTTGGTTTAGGCTTAGCTGGATTATCATTTATAGAAACGTTAGAAAAAAACAATAAATCATATGTTGTTTTTGAAAATGAATCACAAACTTCTTCAAAAGTAGCAGCTGGAATGTTTAATCCTGTTGTATTAAAACGTTTTATACCTGTTTGGAATGGTAAAGATCAACTAAGTATAGCAATACCTTTTTTTGAACTATTAGAAAATAAGTTTTCTTCAAAGTATATTCAATATGTTGATATTTATCGTGTTTTTAAATCGGTAGAGGAACAGAATAATTGGTTTATTGCTTGCGACAATCCATTGTTAGCAACTTATATGTCTACGAAAATATTATCGAATGAGAATAATAATATAATTGCACCTTTTGGTTTTGGAAGATTAATAAATACAGGAAGAATAGATTTAGAATCATTATTACATGATTATTATGCAAAACTATCAGAAGAGAATAAAATAATTAAGGATTCATTTAAACATGAAAAACTAGAGATATCAGATACTAACATGAAATATAATGATATTGAAGCCAAAAAAATCGTTTTTTGTGAAGGTTTTGGTTTAAAAGCCAATCCGTTTTTTAATTACTTACCAATGAATGAGGCTAAAGGAGAATTAATTACAATCAAAGCACCAGATTTAAAAATTGATTTTATGCTAAAAGCTGCAGTTTTTGTATTGCCTTTGGGAAATGATTTTTATAAAGTAGGTGCCACTTTTAATTGGAAAGATAAAACATCAACGCCAAGTGATGAAGGTAAAAGTGAATTAATCGAAAAATTAGAAACTACTATTAATACTCAATATAAAATTGTAAATCATGTTGCTGGAATTCGTCCTACAGTGAAGGATAGAAGACCTTTGATTGGAATTCATCCAACATATAAAAATATGGCAATATTGAATGGTTTAGGAACTCGAGGTGTAATGCTTGGGCCCACAATGGCTTTGTCTTTGTTTGATAGAATTGAAAACAACAAACCTTTAGATGAAGAAATTGATATTAAACGTTATGCGTCTTATTTGAATTAGATTTTTCATTTTTATGGTAACTTATAAAAAGATTAATGTAAATTATTCTAGAGAGCTTCAGCATTACTGGTGTTCCTAATATAAGGACTATTACAACTGCAATGAAACTTGTAAATAAATCTAAACCTAACAGCATAGAAATTATAAATGTTGCTATTGAAGTTGCTACTGATAAGCCATAAGAAACATACATTGCTCCGTGATAAAAAGAAGGCTCTATCATATAATTTAAATTACACTTGTCACAGGTATCGTGAATAGATAATATTTTTTTTAAATTAAAAGGATTTTTATCAATATAAAAGTCGCCTTCATGACATTTAGGACATTTATATTTAAAAATACTATACAATTTTGAACCTTTTTTGAACATGATTATAATTTTTGTGTGTTTTAATAAATATCAATCAAACATATTAAAACAGTAAACTTTTAGTTATTTTCGCCTTTTGTAATTTTAAATTGCAAATATAATAGAATTACTAATTTAAAGTGTAACATTTAATGCTTAACGCTCACAATATAACCGTTTCTTTTCAAGGAGAAGATTTGTTTTCAGGAATCACATTTAAACTAGTTGCGGGTGACCGAATTGGTTTAGTTGGAAAAAATGGTGCTGGAAAATCTACTTTATTAAAAATTATTGCAAAAGAGCAAGAATATGATAAAGGAACAATTGCTCTAGAAAAAGATTTAAAAATTGGGTTTTTAAAACAAGATATTGAGTTTGTAGGTGGAAGAACGGTATTAGAAGAATCCTATCAAGCATTTGAAGATATTATTGAAACTGAAAAAAAGTTAGAAAACATTAACGTTCAATTAGCCGAACGAACAGATTATGAAAGTGAGTATTACAGTGGTTTATTACACGATTTAGATGACTTACAACATCGTTATGAATTGCTTGGCGGTTATAATTATCAAGGACAAACCGAGAAAATTTTAAAAGGATTAGGATTCACATCTTCAGATTTAAATGCGTTAACAGATACATTTTCGGGTGGTTGGCGTATGCGAATTGAATTGGCAAAATTATTATTACAAGATAATGATATTTTGCTATTGGATGAACCAACAAATCATTTGGATATAGAATCGATTATATGGTTTGAAAACTTTCTAAAAGGGTTTAATGGAGCTATTATGATGGTTTCACACGATAGAATGTTTTTGGATAATGTAACCAATAGAACTATTGAAATTTCGTTAGGAAAGATATATGATTTCAAAAAATCTTATTCAGGTTATTTGGTATTGAGATCAGAGATTAAAGAAAAACAATTAGCTTCTCAAAAAAATCAAGCTAAAGAAATTGAACGAACAGAGCAATTAATTAGTAAGTTTAGAGCTAAAGCGAATAAGGCTTCAATGGCACAATCATTAATAAAAAAGCTGAATAAAGTAGAGCGTATTGAGGTAGATAATGACGATAATTCTGTTATGAAAGTCCGTTTTCCTGTTTCAATAACACCAGGTAAAATTGTTTTTGAAATTGAAGATTTATCCAAAAATTATGGAGAAAAAGAAGTTTTAAAAGAAGTTGATTTACGAATTGATAGAGGAAGTAGATTGGCATTTATAGGACAAAATGGTCAAGGAAAATCAACCTTAGCTAAGATTATGGTTAATGAAATTGATTATGTTGGACAATGTAAATTGGGGCACAATGTACAAGTTGGTTATTTTGCACAAAATCAGTCAGAATATTTAGATCCAAATAAAACGGTATTAGAGATTATGGAAGACGCATCTTCTGACACCAATAGAATGAAAGTAAGAGATATGTTAGGTGCATTTCTATTTGGAGGAGATACGGTAGATAAAAAAGCAAGAGTTTTATCTGGTGGAGAACGAAATAGATTAGCAATTTGTAAGATGTTATTAAGTCCGTTTAATGTATTAATAATGGATGAGCCAACCAATCACTTAGATATAGCTTCTAAAAATGTTTTAAAGCAAGCATTAAAAGATTATGAAGGCACCTTGATTTTAGTATCTCACGATAGGGATTTTTTACAAGGCTTAACAGACAAAGTATATGAATTTAAAGATCATAAAATAAAAGAATATTTAGGAGATATTAATTATTATTTAGAAACGCATCAATTGGAGAATATGCGTGAAGCTGAAAAAAAATTAAACAAAAAGGCAGCTGTAAAAAAGGTAGTCAATGTGGATTCAAAAACACAACGTGAGAATAATAAAACTATAAAACGTCTTAAAAATAAGGTTTCTAATATTGAAAATAAAATAGCTAATTTAGAAAAAGAAGTTACTAAAATGGATTTAGAATTAGCTAAGGATTACGATGCTGTTTCTAACAAAGATGGTTTTTTTGATAATTACAAAGCAAAGAAAAGAGAAATATCAAATTTAGAAAGTAATTGGGAAAAATTAGTTGAGGAGTTGGAAGTTTTAGATTAATAACTTTAAATTGTCTTTGTTTATTAAGTTTTCTTGATTGTACACTTAATTTTATCTACCTTTATAACATCATTATATCAGTCAATTTGATTTACAATTGCTGATATAATAACGTTGGGCACAAGGTAAAAAAATTGAAAAACAAAAATAACAACACAATAAAAAAAATAGTATGAAAACAACAATTCTAATTTTAAGTATTCTAATTAGGCACTTTCAGAAGTAAGCTATATTCAACCCAAACATCTTTACTCTTAAGCCTAAAACCTCCCAAAAATTGTTTTTTACAGATATAACATTTATACATCTGTTTACCATTACGAATACCGTTTTTCTTTGTTATTGTACAACCACAATAAAAGCATTTTTTTTATTCAAAACCTTTGATTTAACATTAGAGCAACAAAGATAAGACTTAACAAGATTTTTAGTCTACTTTTTGTCTATTACGCCAAATTTTATTATTGTAATAAAATTTAAACTACTTCTGAAAGTGCCTAATTAATTTTTATATTTGGTTAATTTTCAACACCTTAAACCCTTTCTGAGCTTATTCAAATCGTTATCAAAGATATTCAATCCACCCAAAATACGTCTAATCTCCAACTAATAAAAAACATCCAAAGCTTCATTATAAGCGCTCTCAAAACTCATAGCGCTTAAATTGGTTTCTGCTTTTTGTTGTGTGAAATAAGTCAATAACTTTTCGGTTGGCATATTTCCAGTAAGCTCATCTTTTGCCATTGGGCAACCACCAAAACCTTTTATAGCGCCATCAAATCTTAGGCAACCAGCTTTAAAAGCAGCATCTACTTTTTCGTGCCAAGTAGTTGGTGTTGTATGTAAATGAGCACCAAACTCAATTTTTGAATACTGTGGAATTAAATATGAAAATAAGTAGTCTATTGTTTTTCCGTCGGCTACACCAATTGTATCGGATAACGATAAAATTTCAACACCCATTTTGGAGAGTTTTTCGGTCCAGTTTGCAACCACATCTACATTCCAAATATCACCATACGGATTTCCAAACCCCATAGATAAATAGGCAACTACTTTTTTATTTGTTTTAGCAGCAATGTTTAATATTTCGTCTAAAGTTTCAATAGATTGCGGAATGGTTTTACCTGTATTACGCATCTGAAAATTCTCTGATATAGAAAAAGGATAGCCCAAATAATCAATCTCTTCAAATACACTAGCATCATTTGCACCACGTATATTTGCAACAATGGCTAGTAATTTACTTTCCGTTGTACTCAAATCTAATTGAGATAATACTGCAGCAGTATCTCGCATTTGCGGAATGGCTTTTGGAGAAACAAAACTACCAAAATCAATAGTATCAAAACCTACACGCAATAATGCATTTATATACTTTGCTTTAGCTTTGGTTGGTATAAAGTGAGATTTTATGCCTTGCATAGCATCGCGTGGGCATTCTATTATTTTTACTTTTTTTTGCATTATATTTAGAACATATTTACAGTTGTAAAATTAAGCTAATTTAATTAAAATAAAAACTCGGATTCCTATTAATATAATTATTTAATTTAGTTTAAGGTGCTAACAATAAATTGGCTGTTTTTAAGGAGGTAATTTTTTTTAACGTTCATTTAACAACAAAATACTTTAATAAGTATACATTTGTTTTCTATAATATCAAATAAGAATAATGCTTAGAAATTTTTTCTATTTTACACTAACACTAATTATTTTAATACTTGTAGGTTGTAGTGCCGTTCAAAAAAATAACATTTTTTATTTTGGCGGAAAAATTAAAAACCCTCAAGGGAAATCAGTATTTATATATAAAAATAATGTTGAAATTGCTAAAACAAGTTTAAATTATGAAAATGAATTTGAATTTAAATTAGACAGCTTATCTACTGGATTATATACATTTAAACATGGGAAAGAGCATCAGTACTTTTTTTTAGAGCCAAATGATAGCTTATTGGTACGTTTAAATACTTGGGATTTTGATGAATCTTTAGTGTTTACAGGAAAAGGAGCTGAACGTAATAATTTTTTATTGCAATTATTTTTAGAAAATGAACGCCAAGAAAAAGTTTTTAATAATTCGTTTAAACTCAATGAAACGGAATTTATTAAAAAAGCGGACTCTCTTTTAAATCTTAAAACAATATTAGTTAAACAGTTTAAAGAAGGTACAAAAAAACAGACCAAGCTATTTAATAAACTATTAGAAACAGCAATACATTTACCTATTTATTCAAATAAAGAGAAATACGCGAAGAATTTTAAGACTAAAAACAATTTAAAGAACTTACCTAAGTTAAGTAAGTCTTTTTATGATTTTAGACGTTCAAAAATAATTTCTAATAGCACTTTTACAGATTATTATTTATATGAAAATTATTTGTGGTATAAAATTTATAATAAAGCATTACATAAAGAAGAGGAAGATGATAAATATCAACTCTCTACATTACTTTTAAAAGAAATAGCCAAAGGAGTTGAAAATACAAATATTCAGAATAATATGCTACAAGAAGTTTTTGTTAGTAGTTTGCTGAATGAGGCCTGTAATAAAAGTGACAAAACAATTTCTAAACAATTGTTTTTTGATAATTGTAGTGATGCTGTCTGTAAAGATGATGTAAGAAAAATATTATCGGTT
>JAZGEV010000120.1:0-15036 GCA_036478895.1 Flavobacteriaceae bacterium
AATTGAAATAAATACAGCCAATAATCCGGCAAACGAAATTATAAAACAGACGATTAATAACAGAAAGGCAATAGCTGCAAAAACAGCAGAGTTCTTAGCCGATTTCTATTCACGAGGTATTTTTAGAATTGAAAACGCGCCTGAAAAAATTATGGGATTTGAATTGGGCGATTTAGGTGGCGGATTGGATTCTACACGAAGTGGTGTCATTTATTTATCTGAAACACTATCAAAAATTACAAAAAGTAAAACGAAATTCAAAGAACGAGTAATAGCTTCAAAAGTTAGTGGAAATGACAATGGTTTTAGTTTTAACAAAGCCAGTGATGTGAATTTCAATTTTTATAAAAACACCATTGATTTGGGTGATGTTATTATTTCGCCAATAGCAAACAATGCCTTTAATTATTATAAATATAAACTGATTGATACTTTTTATGAAGATCAACACCTTGTCAATAAAATACAAGTCACACCAAAAAAACCAACAGACAACGCGTTTAATGGATTTATATATATTGTAGAAGATTCGTGGCAAGTTTACGCTGTTGATTTGTTTGTTTTTGGTAAACAGATTCAATTGCCAATGGTAGAAAAATTAGTACTAAAACAACATTATACCTACGGATCTAAAAATGAATTATGGGCGTTATTTTCTCAAAGTATTGATTTTAAGTATGGCATGTTTGGTTTAGAAATAGATGGTCGTTTTACTTCTGTGTATAGTAATTACAATTTCAAACCTCAGTTTCATAAAAAGACCTTTACAAGAGAAATAATGTCTTATGAAGATAAAGCCAATAAAAAGGATAGTCTATTCTGGCAAACAAAAAGATTAGTACCATTAACGGTTGAAGAATCATCAGATTATAAATTGAAAGATAGTATAAAGGTGATTAGAAAATCCAAAAAATATTTAGATTCGGTAGATGTGACACGTAATAAATTTAAAATAATGAATTTATTAACGGGCTATAATTACAGAAATAGTTATAAAAATAGTGGCTTTACAATAGGATCACCTTTAAACACTATGTTTAATACTGTGCAAGGTTGGCATCCAAATATTGGCATAACCTATTATACAAATAATAAAGAAAAGCATCAAAGTTTATGGTTAAAAAGCGAATTGGATTATGGCTTATCCAACAAGCAGTTTAGAGCAAATGGTCAAATTAATTTTAAATTCAATAGTATAGAAAAACCAGTTTTATCTTTGTCTGGTGGTCAAAAATTAACACCTTTTAGCAACGCAATTTCTACGACAATAAATGGCGTTTCAACCTTGTATTTTGAACGTAATTACGCCAAGTATTACGATAAAACGTTTGCTGCAATTAGTTATAGACAAGACGTGTTGAATGGTGTTTCACTATCAAGTAGTATTGGATATGAAAAACGAAAGCCAGTGTTTAATACAAGTGATTATGTAACTTTTAATAGAGATAATGTTGTGTATAGTTCCAACAACCCTTTGGTGCCAAATGATTATTCAAATGCTGTCATAGATTCACATAATTTATATAAAATCAACATTGCAACAAGCATACAATTTGGAAATGAATACGTGTCTTTACCAGGCGTAAAACGCAATTTAGGAAATGCTAAATTCCCCAAACTTAATATTGCTTATACAAAAGGGTTTGCTGCAAATGATGCCAAGTATAATTTTGATTTTATTCAAGCACAATTGCATCAAAAAGTGTCTTTAAAAAATAAAGGAACCTTTACATATAATTTTAAAGCAGGAAAATTTTTTAATACCAATGCATTGTCCTTTGTAGATTACAAGCATTTTAATGGCAATCAAACACACGTAAATTTGAAGGGCAATTATACCAATGCCTTTGGAATGCTACCGTATTATGATTTTAGTACAAATACTGAATTTGCCGAGTTACATGCAGAGCATCAATTTAATGGCTATTTATTACGAAAAATCCCATTACTTAATAAATTACAATTTAAATTAGTTGTTGGTGCAAAAACATTATTAACCAAAGAAAATAAACCATACTCAGAGTTTAATATAGGTTTAGAAAATTTAGGATTTGGGAAATACCGTTTTTTAAGAGTTGATTATGTGCAATCTATCTACAATAACAAGACAACGCATGGCGTTTTATTTGGATTAAATTTTTAAAGTGATGTTAGTCAGTTTGAGGAACAACCTTCTTTAAAATGCCTTTTTGTCGTCCGTTTATAAAATAAGTTGTGACTTCGGGAATTTCTTCACCATTATATGTTGTATTTCCAGTAATGGTTTTTTCCTTATCGGATGCTGATATAATTTCAAATACAATGTCGTTTTTTTCTCTAGTATATGTAGCAATAATATAACTGTCCATGACTTTAAAGAAACTAGTAAAAATTCTATTGCGGTAAAAGGCATCTATTTTAATGGTGTTTTTTTCATTAATAATATAATGACCTCTTTTTTCATTGACTAAGTTTAACTCATAAGCGCGCACATCTGCCTCTTTTCCATCCATTTTATAGGTCAATTGCCAAGTGTAAACGGAATCAGTCACAGCTTCAATTTTCAAATCCATTTTTAGATTCATTCCTATAGAATCTACCGAAAAAATATTTAAATCACCACTGTAATTTCCTGCCCAATCCGATGGGAAATTATCTTTTGTCCAAACCGTTTTGGTTTCTTTTTTGTTGGATAAATTCGTGCTTTTTTTACAAGAATTAAACGATAGAATAATTAGCAGAGTAAATGCAGATTTTAATAAGAAGTTCATAAGAGTTTGGTTTTATTATGTTGAGTTATCCTTTAATAGCGATGACGTTATTGTTTAATTTTAATTCAGATAAGACACGCAAAGCTTCTTCTACGTAGATATCTTTACTTAAATTGGTATGCCAAATCTCTCGTTTTTTTGCTAAAATAGAATCTTTTGCCATTAACGAAATTTCATAAGCTGGTGATTTAAAAGTCAAATTATTAGTATATTTGTTAAGTTTATCAAATCGTTTACCTTCTGTTTGATAATTATCTAAGTCTTTTTTATAGGCGGCAAAGCTTAAAAAAACTTCTTTATCATCTCGGTTTGTTTTAATCCATTTTGCATTTTCATTTATTAATTGAAATTGAGGGTTGTTATTGACACGTAATGTAGCATCATTTATAACAGAAGTGTAATTACTGTAAAAATTTAATTTTTGATAATTTGCAGGTTCAATTTTATCCCAAACTAAGGGATTATCTTCGTCACGCTCACCAATTTCTAAGTAGGTATATCTGTCTGGTACGGCAACATCAGAAGCCACACCTTTTAATTGTGTAGAGCCACCATTTATTCTATAAAATTTTTGAACTGTTAATTTTATAGCGCCCAAACTAGTTTTGTATCTGTAAAAATTATCTAAATTATAAATACTTTGCACAGTACCTTTTCCAAAAGTTTGGTTACTACCAATAATTATGGCTCTATTATAGTCTTGCATAGCAGCTGCAAAAATTTCTGAAGCCGAAGCAGATATTTCATTTACCAAAATAACCAAGGCACCATTCCATTGTATACGTTTGTCAGTATCTTTATCGATTCGTGTTTTTTTACGTTTGTGTTTTACTTGTACCACAGGACCATCTTTAATAAATAAGCCTGCAATTTCAATGGCTGTTTTTAAAGAACCACCACCATTATTTCTTAAATCTATAACCAAACCTTCAATGTTTTCCTTTTTTAAGGATTCTATCTCTTTTGCCATATCAATACTAGAACTTCGTCCATTTTTCTTTGTGAAATCATAATAGAAACTAGGTAAATTTATAAGCCCGTAGGTTTTGTTTTCAAACTGTACTGTGCTCGATTTTGCAAACGTTTCTTCCAATTCAACAATATCTCTAATGATAGAAATAACTTCAATGGAACCACTTATCTTTTTAAGGGTAAGTTTTACTTCAGAGCCTTTTTTTCCTTTTATCAAGTCAATGGCATCATTCATTCGCATACCAACAACATCTATAGCTTCTTCATCTTTTTGCGCTACTTTTAAAATTAAATCACCTACTTCTAGTTCGCCAGCACGCCACGCAGGTCCGCCAGATATTAAGGAAACAATTTTTATATAATCGCCTTTTTTCTGTAATCGTGCACCAATACCTTCCAATTGTCCAGACATGTCAATATCAAATTTTTTCTTGGATTGTGGCGAATAATAAGTTGTGTGAGGATCAAATACGGCTGTTATTATGTTGAGGTAAATGGAAAACCAATCGTCATCATTTAAATCATTCATACGTGCATAATAACCTTCTTTCATAGTTGTTAAAACTTTTTCACGAGATTCAATTTCTAAAGCTTCAAAAGATTTTACAACGTAAAAAGCACTGTCTTTTTTAATATCATTTTCTACCGTAACTTTATTGTACAAACGATTAAGTGTGTTGAATTTTAATTGTTTCTCCCAGACTTTTAAACGTGCTTTTTTGTTTTTAGGATAATCAATATTTTCATAATCCATATTATAAGTGTCTTCTAATTCAAAATCAAAAGGTGTTTCTAATAAGGATCCGTAAAACGCTTCAGTTTCTTTGATGCGTTGTTTGTAAATAGTTATGACTCTATGATAAAAATCAATATTATTACTGCGTATTTCATCATCAATTTTGTTTTTACACTTTGAGAAATTTTTAATATCTTCTTTTAAAAAAAAGCGCTTTGTTGGGTCTAAGGCCTTAATAAAATTATCATGAACAGCTACAGAAAAATCGTTATCCAATTGCGCTGGGCTGTAATGTAATTCCTTTAAAGCACCATTTACTAAGTCCATTAATATCTTATCTTTAACAACGTCTTGTGCTAAAGATTTGTAGCCAATAAAGCTAAGTATTAAAAAGAGAGGCAGTATAATTTTATAATTGCGTTTCATAAAAAGTTGTATTTTTTGCATTAATTTATATCTTAAATCAAGTTACCAAAATAATGCCATTATTTGAATTGACAAAGGTGTGCGTTCATTTTTTGGAAAATTTTAACTGTTTTACAAAATATGTGCTCATAAATTAATAAAAACAGTAATTTTTATAAGACAAACTTATACTTTTAATTTTACTGTCATTCCTGCGAAAAACAGGAATCCATAATACAACTCTTTTAGATTTCTGCTTTTGCAGGAATGACATTTTATTTTAATTACAGTTTCTACAAATAATATGATTTCCTTTAAAAAAAAGTCCCTTTTTATTTAAGTGTGAATTTGTCCTAGTAATTTTCATTGGTTACTTTTGTGATAAATAATCTATACCTATATTTGTTAAAAAAAACGAAAGTGTCTATAACCAATTTAGATATACAATTAAAAACAGTCCCATCAACGCCAGGTGTTTATCAGTTTATTGATAAAAATGAGAAAATAATTTATATTGGTAAGGCAAAAAACTTACAAAAACGAGTTCGATCTTATTTTACTAAACATCATGATAATGGAAAAACACGTGTGTTGGTAAAAAAAATAGTTGCCATAAAACATATTGTGGTTGCCACCGAAACAGATGCGTTATTACTCGAAAACAATCTGATAAAAAAGTACCAGCCGCGCTATAATATTTTAATGAAAGATGATAAATCCTACCCATTCATCTGCATAAAAAAAGAAAATTTTCCTCGTGTTTTTTTAACACGGCGTGTTATTAAAGATGGCTCTGAATATTTTGGGCCATATACATCAATTCGTACGGCACGTATTATATTGGCAATGATCAAAGAGTTGTATCCTTTACGTACTTGTAATTTTAAGCTTACGCCAGATAATATTGCAGATAAAAAGTATAAAATCTGCCTAGAATATCATATAAAAAATTGCAAAGGCGCTTGCGAAGGTTTACAAACGGAAGGACATTACCAAGAAGATATAAAAGCAATACGAGACATAATTAAAGGAAGTTTTTCTGCTTCTTTGCAAAAATTCAAAACTTTAATGCAAATTTTTTCCGATAATTTAGAGTTTGAAGAAGCTCAAAAAATAAAAGAAAAGATAGATTTGTTGGCAAATTATCAAGTAAAATCTACAGTTGTAAATCCAAGTATCACCAATGTGGATGTGTTTACAATTATTTCTGACGAAACCTTTGCATACATCAATTTTTTTAAAATTGTAAATGGAAACATCATTCAATCACATACAACCGAGGTTAAAAAGAAATTGGATGAAACCGATAAAGAAATTTTGGAGTTAGCTATTGTGGAAATCCGTAGGCGATTTCAATCGATAACTAAAGAAATTTACGTGCCTTTTAAAGTAGATTTGGGTGAAGATATTAAAGTAACTATTCCTAAAGTAGGTGATAAAAAACGAATTGTAGAATTATCTTTACGAAACGCAAAATATTACCGTCAAGAGCAATTTAAACAAATAAAAATTGTGGATCCAGATAGGCATACCAACAGAATTATGGCGCAAATGAAAACCGATTTACGCTTGCCAAATGAGCCACGTCATATAGAATGTTTTGATAATTCAAACATACAAGGAACTCATCCAGTGGCGGCTTGTGTGGTTTTTAGAAACGGAAAACCAAGTAAAAAAGAATACCGTAATTTTAATATTAAAACCGTTGTTGGTCCCGATGATTTTGCCTCTATGGAAGAAGTGGTTTACCGAAGATATAAACGCTTACTAGATGAGAAACAAGAACTGCCTCAGTTGATAATTATTGATGGTGGAAAAGGGCAATTATCATCGGCTTTAAAAAGTTTGGATCGTTTGAATTTACGAGGTAAAATTGCCATAATTGGTATCGCAAAACGTTTGGAAGAATTGTTTTATCCCAATGATCCTATTCCGTTATATTTAGATAAAAAATCGGAGACTTTAAAGATCATACAACAATTAAGAAACGAGGCGCATCGCTTTGGAATTACACATCATCGTAATAAAAGAAGTAAAAGTGCAATTACGTCAGAATTAACGCAAATAAAAGGAATTGGCGAGCAGACAATTTTAACACTTTTAAAACGTTTTAAATCTGTTAAGAGAATTTCGGCAACAAGTCTGGAAGATTTAACACGTGAGATTGGAAGTGATAAAGCGCATAAAATTGTTGAATTTTATAAAGTGGAGTCTTAAAAATACTGCAAAATTAATAATAATTTAATGCAAAAAAATAGCTACTTTTAACCTATGAATAATAAGTTGCTTTTACTGTTTTTATTAAGCTGCCTTTTAGGGTTTTCGCAAGAAACTACTGAAGTAAAAAAACGCAGAAAAGATTTAAAAGTAGGCTTAGTTTTATCGGGTGGAGGCGCAAAAGGATTGGCACATATTGGGGCAATTCGCGTATTGGAAGAAGCCGGTATTCGTGTTGATTATGTTGGTGGAACAAGTGCAGGCGCAATGGTTGGCGCATTATACGCATCGGGTTATAATGCCAATGAATTGGATTCTATCTTACGATCGTATGATTATTTAGAATTAATTCAAAATACCAATTCAAGAGAATTATATTCCTTTTATCAAAAAGAAAATTCTGAGAGATACGCACTATCATTACCAATTAAAAATAGAAGTATTGGATTGCCTTTAGCATTATCTTATGGACAAAATATGTTAAATGAAATGTCTAAATTGACAAAACATGTTCATGATATAAAAGATTTTAAAAAATTACCCATTCCATTTTATTGTGTTGTAACCGATATTGTAAACGGTGAAGAAGTTGTGTTGGAAGATGGTTTTTTGCCACAAGCCATTAGGGCAAGTGGAGCTTTTCCATCTGTATTTGAACCTGTAATTATTGATGGGAGACACTTTGTAGATGGTGGAATAACAAATGTTTTTCCTGTAGATGTTATGGAGCAAAAAGACGTAGATATTATTATAGGTGTAGATGTGCAAGGTGAATTGGATGATATTGATGCTTTAGATTCTGCCATAAAAGTAGTCTCGCAAATAGTAAGTTTTAAAATGTATGAAAACCAACAAGACAAACGTGATAAAACAGATATTTACATACGTCCAAATCTAGAAGGCTTAGACATTGCGTCATTTGATAAAATAGATCAACTCATATCAGTTGGTGAAAAAGCAGCACGTATAGAAATGGATTATTTAGTTGCAATTGCCGCACAACAGATAAAAAAACCATTAAAAATAAGAGATAAACTTATTCAAAATAATAATAAATATTTAAAAATTAAAAAAATTCACATAACTGGAAATAAGCACTATACACGAAACTATATTCTGTCCAAAATGAAAATGAATAGAAACAAAAAAGACTCTATTTCTTATGAAGAATTTAATAAAAGCATCAATACTCTAGCAAGTACACAAAATTTTAAAAGTATTGATTACACTATAAAACCCACCGAAGATGGCAGTATCGTGCAATTTAATTTAATTGAAAACGACATCTCTAAATTTGTACAATTGGGCGTGCATTATGATGATTTATATAAAACGGGTGTGCTATTAAATTTTACTGCAAAACATTTATTAACCAATAATGATATTGTTTCTACAGATTTTGTTTTGGGAGACAATTTGCGTTATAATTTGAATTACTTACTTGACAATGGTTTTCATTGGCGTTTTGGAATTTCACATCGTTACAATAGTTTTAGGAGAAATTTATTTATTGAACCCGAAGTTAATAACACACAGTTTTCTTTTACCAATAGTGTGCCTGTGAAGTACAATGATTTTAGTTCTCAACTCTATTTTCAAACAAAATTTAAAGAACGTTTTGCTTTTAACGGTGGATTGGAACATAAGTTTTTAAATATTTCTACAGTAATACTAAATAACAATAGAAATGAAAAATTCTACTTTGATGATAATGATTATTATGGTGGATTTGCGCAAATAGTATTAGACACACGTGATTCAAAAAATTTCACTAAAAAAGGCTGGTATTTTAATGCAAAGTATAATACATATGTTGGTTCGTCTAGACCTCAAGAAGATTTTACGCCTTTTTCACAGTTAAAAGTAAACCTTCAATATACCAAAACATTTTTCGAAAAATTAACGAATCAGTTTAATGCTGATTCTGGATTTACTATTGGTTCAGCTAATTCCTCATTTGATTATTCGCTTGGTGGTTACAATGAGAATTTTATCAATAATTTAGTACCTTTTTATGGTTATGATGTTGCAGACTTGTCAGACACTTCGTTTTTAAAAATTGCGAATACTTTACAATATGAAGTGTTTAAAAAACACTATTTGTCACTCACAGCCAATGCAGCAATTTTTGAAAATAGTTTGGATTTAAAATCGGGCGCTGCCATTGGCTATGGCACAAATACGTTAGTTGGTCCTATTGAAATAAAATATGCGCTTACGCCAGATAATGACAAACATTATTGGTATTTTAACATTGGATATTGGTTTTAAATTTATGATAAAAAAACTACATATTGTTTCTTTTGATGTCCCTTACCCGCCAAATTATGGTGGTGTAATAGATGTTTTTTACAAAATAAAAGCACTACACAAATTAGGTTTAAAAATCATTTTGCACACCTATAGTTATGGTAGAGGTGAACCCGATGAACTTAACCAGTATTGCGAACAAGTAATTTATTATAAAAGAGGCTCTTTTTTTAATTTTTTTTCTCGAAAACCATTTATTGTAAAAACACGCAATAGTGATGCTTTACGCGAAAATTTGATGAAGGATGATTATCCTATTTTATTTGAAGGTATTCATACAACTTTCCCTTTGATAGATAAAGATTTTAAAACCAGAAAAATACTTATAAGAACACATAATATAGAACACGATTATTATGCAGGGTTATCCAAAAGTGAGAAGAATATTTTTAAAAAAGTATTTTTTAATTTCGAATCAAAAAAATTAAAATATTACGAAAAAATCATAGATAAAGTAGATGCAATTTTAACAATTTCACCATCAGAACAGGAGTATTTTAAAACAAAATATGGTGATAAATGTAACTATATACCAGTTTTTCATAAAAATAATGAAGTTGTTTCTTTATCAAAAAAAGGCGAATTTGCACTCTATCATGGTGACTTAAGAGTTGCAGATAATATAAAAGCTGTCGATTATTTAGTTTCGGTTTTTAAAACATTAAAACATCAATTAATTATTGCAAGTAGTTTTGGTAATAAAGAAGTTATTGAACTTATAAAACCGTATAAAAACATACAATTTGAATTACTAGAATATCAAAATCAAGATCATCTAGCTAGTTTATTTGAAAAAGCACATATTAATGTATTGCCAACATTCCAACAAACTGGTATTAAATTGAAATTAATTCATGCATTATTTAGCAGTCGTTTTTGTGTGGTTAATACAAAAATGGTTGACAAAACTGGGCTTGAACCTTTGTGCGAAGTTGCACAAAATAAAAAAGAATTTTCTGAAAAAGTAAATTTATGTTTTTCTAAAGAATACACAGAAGAAATAAGGAAAATTAAAGACAATAATCTTAAAGACTTTAATACATTGCAAAATGCTAAGAAAATTTTGGAACATATTTAACAAATTAAAACACACCTAATATAATGACCTATAATAATATACTAGTAGAAAAAAACGACGCAATTGCCAAGGTAATTATCAATCGTCCGCAAAAGTTGAATGCACTTAATAAAGAGACTATTTCCGAGTTGCATCAAGCATTTAAAACCTTAAATCAAGACCAACAAACAAAAGTTATTATTTTAACTGGTAGCGGAACAAAAGCATTTGTTGCTGGAGCCGATATTTCAGAATTTTCTGATTTTGATTCAACAAAAGGGGCTTTATTAGCGAAAAACGGACAAGAGTTATTATTTGATTTTATTGAGAATTTAGAGACACCAGTTATTGCAGCAATTAATGGTTTTGCTTTAGGTGGCGGATTAGAATTGGCAATGGCGTGTCATTTTAGAGTAGCTTCCAACAATGCAAAAATGGGTTTACCCGAAGTGTCCTTAGGTGTAATTCCTGGCTATGGAGGAACACAACGCTTACCGCAATTGGTAGGTAAAGGAAAAGCCATGGAAATGATAATGACTGCTAATATGCTCAACGCAGAAGAAGCAAAGCAATACGGATTAGTTAATTACAATGTAGAGCAAGACGATTTATTTGCACTTTGTGAGAAATTAGCTATTAAAGTTTCCAGAAATTCTTCAAGTGCAATTTCTAGAGCTATTAAAGCTGTAAATGCTAATTATAATGTTGAAACTGATGGTTATAAAGTGGAAATAGAAGCTTTTGGAAAATGCTTTGGAACACATGATTTTATTGAAGGAACAACAGCATTTTTGGAAAAAAGAAAACCGAATTTTAAGTAAGGACTTATTGCTTGTTTTCAAGAGTAATGTGATTCAAAATAATTATTTTTTATAGATAGATATTGTTTTTTTATTAAAAAATATTATTTTAGCATAAATTATTTTATAAAAATGCCAGATTTTATTAAGCCAAATATTGTAGATGAAGAGATCGTATTAGATTCTAATAAGATCATTATGAGTAAAACTGATAAGTCAGGAATTTTTGAGTTTGCCAACGAATATTTTATGCAAATAAGTGGTTATGAGGAACATGAACTCATGGGAAAATCTATGTTTTGTGTGCAACATCCAGATATGCCCGAAGTGATTTTTAAAATGATGTGGGAGAAGTTATTAATGAAAGAAAACTTTAATGTCGTAGTAAAAAATATTGCTAAAAGTGGTAAATATTACTGGTCGGTCACTAATTTTTCATTTAAAGTTGATGAAGAAACTAATGAAATTACAGCAATTTATAACCGAAGAAAAAAAGCATCAGTTGCTTCTATAAATTATTTCAGTAAGTTATACAAAACGCTCTTATCAATTGAAGGTAAAAATGGTATTGAAGCATCAGAGAAATATGCAATTGGCTATTTGGAAAGTTTAGGATTCACTTACTTTACAGAACTAATGTCGCAATTTTATTCAGGCACCTCTTTTAATGATGGTGACGAATCTAATGACAATTCACCAGCTCCTATTGAATCAATTTCTCCAATTTTCGACTTAAAAGAAGAAGATAAAAATCAAGATGCACTTTCAATTGAATTGGATGAAAAACCAACAAATGTAACTATAAAAAAAACAAAAGAAATTTTACCAGAATTTATTACCTCAACTTTAAAAATTCCAAAGAATGAAACATTTTCTACTATTAAGAATAGTGTTAATGAAGATGCTGTAAATGTAAATATTGAAAAAATTGAACATGAAATAGAAGATAGTATAGAGGAATTAGAAAAAAATGCAGATAACTTTGAAGATGATATAGAGGGATTTGAAGAAAATGCAGATGAATTTGACGAAGAAAATTCGGAATCTAAAAAAAGTTTTTTTCAAAAATTGTTTGGTAAAACCGAAGAAGAAATTGAAGAAGAACAAAAACGTAAAAACAAATAATTATAAAATAGTTTAGTTCTATTTTATTATTTTATAACAAACCTTCCCATTCACTTTTAAATTGATTCAAATAAGATGTCATAAAATCATGACGTTTTGTTGCAATTTTTTTTGCCGTTTTCGTATTCATTTTATCTTTTAAAAGTAAAAGTTTTTCATAAAAATGATTAATAGTAGGTGCAGTAGATTTTTTATAGGCTTCTTTGGTAAAATTCAAATTAGGTTTTATTGAAGGATTGTATAGCGCTCTATTTTTATAACCACCATAATTAAATGCTCTTGCAATTCCAATTGCGCCTATTGCATCCAAACGATCTGCATCTTGTACTACTTGCAACTCTAGAGAATTAAATAATTTTTCTTTACCTAAACTTTTACTAAAAGACATGTTGGCAATAATGGCAACAATATGTTCTTTACTTTTAGTTTCTATATGTTGAGATGTAAGGAACTCACCAGCTTTTTTTGGACCAATTGTCTCGTCACCATTGTGAAATTTAGAATCCGCAATATCGTGTAATAATGCAGCCAATTCAACTATGAATAAATCGACATTTTCTTCTTTAGCTATAAGCATTGCGTTTTTATAAACGCGCTCAATATGAAACCAATCGTGACCACTTTCTGCATTTTGCAACTCTTTTTTTACAAAAGTGATGGTGTTTTTTATAATTTGAGTGTTCATGTTATTTTTTTATATTAAAAAACCCTATTAGCCTTAATATTCTATTCAATATTAAGGCTAATAGGGTTGCCTTTTAAGTTCCTATATAGAAATTCAGATCCCGCTAAAGCTGGATTAATTCAATTTAACTAAATTCTTAAAAAAGAATTTAGAATTTCATTAACAGAATTCTTCGTATGCGCCAACAAGGTTAGATGCAATCATTTCAGCACTTCTACCTTCTATATGATGTCTTTCTAAAATATGTACTAAAACACCATCTTTAAAAAGAGCAATACTTGGTGATGATGGAGGGAAAGGAATCATGAATTCACGTGCCTTATCAGTCGCTTCTTTATCAACACCTGCAAATACAGTTGTTAAGTTTGTTGGTGTTTTATCAAATTTTAAAGAGGCTATTGCGCCTGGTCTTGCAGTTCCTGCAGCACAGCCACATACTGAATTTACAACAACCAACGTTGTGCCTTCTTTTTTGATTTGATTTTCAACGTCTTGTATTGTTGTTAAAGAAGAGAAGCCAGCATTTTCTAGCTCAATTCTCATTGGTTTTATTAATTCTTCTGGATACATAATTTATTTTTTAGAGTATTGAAATATTTCAATATTATATTGACTGCAAATATAAGCAGAATAATGTATCTTTGAAACCCAAAGAAATCATAAATTATAAAAAAAATGGCAATAGCAAAATGGTTAGGTACAAGTTTAGGATGGGCATTTTTCGGTCCAATAGGCGCTTTAATAGGTTTTGCACTAGGTAGTGCAATTGATAAAGCGGATCCTAATCAAAAAAGAATACAATATAATCCTAAAAGAAAAACACAACGTCAGCAAAGACCAACCCGTAGAGAAAGAGATCAACGACAGCAAGATAACACCAAGCCAGGTGATTTTGAAATAAGTTTTTTAATTCTTGCGGCAGTTATTATTAAAGCTGATAATACCGTTGATAAAAGAGAATTAGATTATGTTCGTCAGCATTTCATCAAAATTTATGGCAGTAGAAAAGCCGAAAATGCCTTTAAATTATTTAATGGTATAATGAAAAAGAAAGTTGCAACAACGGCTGTTTGTGCTCAAATACGCGAACATATGGATCACGCATCGCGCTTGCAATTGATTCATTTTTTATTCGGTATTTCAAAAGCAGATGGCAATGTTCATGATGCCGAAGTTGAAGAAATTAGAAAAATTGCTGGATATTTATATGTAAGTGATCGCGATTTTAAATCCATAAAAGCGATGTTTTATGATGAGAAAAAATCAGCTTATGAAATTTTAGAGATAAGCAAAGCAGCTACTAATGATGAGGTTAAAAAGGCTTACCGTAAAATGGTTAAAAAACATCACCCAGATAAGTTACAGCATTTAGGAGAAGAGCACGTAAAAGTAGCTCAAGAAAAATTCCGTAAAATTCAAGAAGCTTATGAAATTATTGGTAAAGAACGCGGATTGTAGTTTTGTTCAATGTTCAGTATATGGTGTTCAGTTTTCTTTATTAAACGAAAGGATGAGGTATTAAATAGTAGTAACCTGATTTCGATCTAAGCTTAATTTTCAGGACTCAAAGCCAGCGTGAATTTAATTTTCTTTATGTGAATTTTACAAGTCACGCAAATATTTTTTTGACATCCAAAAAGTAGCAAATGGAATTAAAGAGCATATGAGTACAATGATTAAATCTTTATAAGTCCATTTTAACTCTTTTTTTATTAGAATAGCCAAAACTACATAGGCTATTGCAAGGAAACCATGTGGATAGCCCATTAGTTTTACCATAATATCATTTTCCCAGTTGTATTTAAGAGGTAAACCAATTACAATTAATAGAATAAACGAGATTCCTTCAAGTAATGCAATAATTTTAAATGTTTTAATCATTTTAATGTTTTATAAAATAGTAACTAATTCAGTTTCCAATGTTGTATTAAAAAATCCGTTTCTAAAATCATTAGAAACGGATTTTTTATATTTTTATA
>JAZGEV010000121.1:0-2526 GCA_036478895.1 Flavobacteriaceae bacterium
TATATCTTTAGCAATAATATTAATTAATAGCAATTAGGTATGAGCATTACTTATAATTTTTCGGAATACAGTGAAAAAGGAAACACAAAAACCACCAATAACAATAGCTGTAAAGCTGTAAAAACAAATAATGGTGATTTATTTATTATTGCAGATGTAAAAGGTGATAACGGTAAACAAGCTGCCGATGTAATTGCAGATACGATTGTATCTTTTTTAAGTGGTGAAAAGTTTAGTAGCAATAAAGAAGCCTTAACCAATGCTTTAAAACTAACTCAAGACAAGTTAGCAGCCTTATCCAACCCTAATGATGTAAAGAAAGGTGTTTCAGTAATTTTGTTTGACAATGGTGTTTTTACTACAGCAGCAACTGGAGATCATAGAGTTGCATTATTCTCTGATGGAAAAATACATCATTTAACAAATAGTAATTCAAACGATTTGAATGCAACCGTTTCAAATGGAAATATATTATTAAAAAAAGGTGATGTATTACTATCGTCATCCAATGGTTTAACCGATGCATTAGATGACAATGCTATTGAAGCTATTTTTAATACTGATGAAAGTGTTGCTTTTAAAACAAAACATTTACTAGATAATTCATTATCAGAAAATGGTAGTGATAATATAAGTATTCAAACTATTGAAATTACAGGAAGTGACCATAACATATCCGTATTTACAGATGTAAAAGAAAGTTTAGATTCAAGTGTAGAAACAGCTATTTTTACTGAAAAACAAGAGTCTGAACAGGAGAGTGAATTTGTAAACGCGACTGCTACGGAAACAACTAATAATTTTACAGAGGTAGAGGATAATTTAGAAGAAAGTGTTCTTGAAAGTGAACTACAGCTAGATGAAGATGAAACGTATGAAGATGAAGAGGATTTAGACTCAGGAGGATTCCCACTTAAAAAATTAACACTTTTTTTAATACCATTATTATTAGCCTTTTTAGCATATAAATATTACCCTTTGTTAATAGGTGATAAAAGTGATACTCAAGAAGAGATTATTACTACAGATGACAATTCAACTGAGGATACGTTTGACACAACTACAACAACAGAAGGTGAAGAAAACACAACACAAAGTGATACTTCAACAGATTCTATCACAAACAGTAACACAGTAAATGATTCTATTGAAGTAACAGAGCAACAAAATAATTCTACCAATATTGATACTACAGTATCAAGCGAAAATTATTTTACAATAGGTGAAAATAATGTGCAAAATAATACGTATAAAAATATTTATCAATATACCAAACACTCAGGTTCTTCTTTGACAATGGATGATATTATTAGCCTAAACCCTAATTATAAATCCAAAAAAGATGGCGATAAAGTTTATTTGAAGTAGGAGTTGCTGATATAGGTGTGTTGTAAACCATTTGAATAATGAATCGTCTATATACAATTTTTGGAATCTTAATATTGCTAATTGGTTGTAAAACGGCTGATATTAAAATGGAATCTGAATTTAAACTGAACGATAAATTTGTAAATCTATATGCATTTATTGGAGAAAAAATATCAGTTACGGAATTTGACCCAAATGAAAATAACGATCGAAAAGTAATTGACCCAATAACTGGAGACACTTTGATTCGTAAAAGTTATGTTATGGACAACGGATTTATAAATAAATATAAAATTGTCAATAATGTGTTTAATGATTTAAAAACTGACACAATTGAATTTGTTGCTTATGACCATTATGGACGACCAGGGTTTGAAAATTACGAAAATGTACTTTTGTATATATCATTAAACAAAGAAAAAGGTAATTACTACCATCAAAAATATCAATTTGATCCAGTGAAAAAGTCAAAAAAAGGAACGTGGAAAGGATTAAAAGGAGAAAGTATTGAGAAACTTTTTACGGAAAAGAAAAATGGAGTTTTAACAGCAAGAGGATTATTTGATTGAAAACCACAGAAATTTATAACGATACTCATTCACAACTGAATATTCCAATCGGAACGGAAAACACCAATCAGCACCTAAAAATGATGAATAACCGAATTTATAAGCAAGACGGAAAACCAAACCGAAAATCAGAAACGGAAAACCAATCTGAATAAAAAGATGCTAACGCAAATATAAATTAAACGGCTGAATGAAATATGAAAACGGTTTACAACACCGTATAAAATTAATGCTTAAGGTCAGTGTTTAACCGAAGTTTAGGCATATTTATAAAGTTCGCAAAATTTTTCAAATTTTGCATTCAGTGGAAAAATAAGATAAAATTTAAAAAATTCTGCTAAGTGCTTAACCGAAAATTATTGTATTTTTAACCAGCACTAATCTTATACCAACGTTACTTTTTATTAAAAAAAATTACCAAAAGTTCGTGTTTTGAGAACAAAAATATTATATTTGCATTATAGTAAGAAAATATGAAGCGAATAATAGCGAAAAGAACTTTGCGGGAATTTTGGGAAAAACACGCAAACTCGGAGCAATATCTGAAAACTTGGTACGAAACTGCTAAAAATTCAAATTGGAACTCTCC
>JAZGEV010000122.1:0-12264 GCA_036478895.1 Flavobacteriaceae bacterium
AAGTACAATAGACAATCATATCGTTTGACTGCGCATTTAGTTGTGTTCTTACTACTTGTGATCCAGAGCCAATTTCAAAATCCAATTCAGTAAGGTCATCTTTGTAGATAAATGCGCCAATGCTACATTGTGCATTCAATTCGAATGTAGGCACATAAACATGCCATTTATAAACGCCCAATCCAAAGTGTGCTTTAATTGTTTTAACTTTTACACGATCTTGTGATTGTGCTCTAGTAGTCATTTTTAAATATCCATTTTCTAATTGATAACTCATTGGGCTATTGTTTTGACTTGCATCTTCCCATAAAAGATTTAAGTTTGATGAGAAATTATCAGTAAAATTTTTTGACGCTACATTGTTGTTAATTTCAATGCTATTGCAAGAAAAAAGTAGACTCATAAATAGTATAGATAGTGATTTCATTTATTTTGGAATATATATTTTTTGTAACATTTCATCATATTCAAAATCAAGATTACTTTTTGAAGTAATTCCTCCACCAGAACGATAAATTAATTTCTGTTTCTTTTTTTCGATGTACCTAATAAGTACTGCGCTATCTACAGATGAGCCATCAAAAACGCCAAAAACGCCTGTGTAAAAGCCGCGTTTACCTTGTTCAGCGTGTCTTATAATTTCGAGTGTTTTTGGTTTTGGCGCACCACTTATGGAGCCTGCAGGTAATAATTTATATAAAATTTCTCCAAAAGTGTCTTTCCAGTTTTTTGGTAATGTGCCTTCAATTTCTGAACTTACTTGTAAAATTGCACCTTTGGATGTTTTTATAGTTTCAACATATCTAAAACGATTAACTTTTATATCTGTAGAAACCATTGCCAAATCATTTCGCATTAGATCTACAATTGTATTGTGTTCGTAAGTTTCTTTTTTGTCATCCAATAATGTTTTTTTAGCATCAGGTATCAAAGCGTCAATAGTACCTTTCATTGGAAAGGTATAAATTTTATTATCTTTTATTTGTATAAAACTCTCGGGTGAAAAAGAAATAAATTTGTTTTTAAAAAATAATTTGTAATCGGCTTTTGCCTGATAAATGATTTCTGACAATGAATTTTTTGTTTTAATTTTTGTTGGAAACGTTAAGTTTAGCAAGTAAGAGTTGCCTTTTAGAATTTCACTCTTTACGGTATCAAATCCTATTTTATAATTCTTTTTATTTAAGGGTTTGGGCTTTATAAAGATGTTCTTCTCACTTTTACTTTGTTCTAAATTTCCAACGCCTTTAATAGAATAAAAGACATTGTTTTTTTCTAAATTCGATATCTTACAAACAAAAGGTTTCTGTAATTCAAAATCCATCACGAATAAATATGGCGTTCCATTAGCCGTATATTTATTTATTTTACGGATGAATTTTTCTTTTTTCATTACAGGTTTATAAAATTTTCTAGCATTTTAATGCCATCAGTTGTTAAAAAAGATTCAGGATGAAATTGAATGCCAAAAAGAGGATAATCTTTATGTGATACACTCATTATTGTATTGTCTTTTGTGGTTGCGGTAATGCTAATTTTAGTCGATAATTTTTTTGAGTCAACAGCCCAAGAATGATATAAGCCTACCGTTGTGTTTTCTGGAATAGCATTAAATAATTTGCTACTATCAGTTATTTTAATTTCTTTATCAATACCGTGAGTAACATCATTCATATTATATAAATCTGAGCCAAATTCTACGCAAATGGCTTGATGTCCAAGACAAATACCAAGTAATGGTTTTGTTTTGTAAAAATCTCGAATAATTTTTAATGTATTTGGATAATCTTTTGGCTGTCCAGGACCAGGAGATAAAATGATTTTGTCGAAATTTTTTATTGAATTCAAATCTATATTATTGTAAGTTGTAACCGTTATTTCACAGTTTGTAAAGTGTCTCAAAACCTCTACAATGTTGTAGGTGAATGAGTCGTTATGATCAATTAATAATAATTTCAAGAAATTTTATTTATTTTTTAGAACACGTCCTTTAATTTTTAAAACAATACGTGATTTTTTTGTGTTTGCAGTAATTGTAACAGTTCTAGAAATTCTACCAACTTTTAGCACATTATAAACAATTTCAATTTCACCTTTTTCGTTAGGCATAATTGGTTTTTTTGGATATTTCAGAACAACACAACCGCAACTGCCTTTTACAGAGTTTATAATTAAAGGGACATTGCCAGTATTTGTGAATTTAAATGTGCGTCTTCCGCTAGCTTCGGATGTGATTTTTCCATAATTAATAGTAGTGGTTTCGAATTCCATTACAGGGTATTCTTTTGCTTTCTTTTGAGAAAATCCAAAACTAATGCTTAAAAATAGTAAAATGTAGGTGATTAATTTCATAATTGTTTTTATTTAAAAACGGACTAGTTATAAATATGTTATAAAAAAAGCCCTCAAATAAGAGAGCTTTGTAATTTAGCAGTTGTAAATTACTTTACTTCCATTAAGCTTTTTGGTTTTTCCATACCATTTATGCCATCTGTCATACTAGTAACTTCACCTTTAATACGTAATTGTATTGTTTTTTTACTAGCATTAGAAGTTACTGTAATTGATTTTGAAAATTTACCAGCTTTTTTAGTCGTAAAATTAACTTTAATTTCAGCAGTTTCACCAGGCATAATTGGTCTGTTTGGTTTTGAAGGAACTGTACAGCCACAACTTGGTTTAACTCTAGAGATTATAATAGGTGATTTTCCAATATTCTTAAACTTAAACGCTCTATTTCTATCAGAATTTGGAGCTATTTTTCCGTAATCGATAACTTCAGATTCAAATTCAAAAATTCCCACATTAGGGTCAGCTTGAATAGTAAATTCATTTTCTTGTGCAAAACTATTGAATGCGATAAAACTAATAAATAGGATAGTGATAATTTCTTTCATGATGTTGTTTTTATAAAGTGTAAAGTTAGTATTATTTTTTAATATGTAAAAGTTAAAATAGTTGTAAATTTGTTGGCTTATATAAGGTCGCTATTAATTGAGATAGTTTCTTAATATAAATCCAATTATTAAATATACAAATAGCATACCAAAATGAGTGTTTCAGCAAAATATAATGCAAAAGAAGTAGAGGAGAAGTGGTACGATTACTGGATGAAAAACAACTATTTTCATTCTACACCAGACGAAAGAGAGCCATATACCATAGTAATTCCACCACCAAACGTAACGGGTGTTTTACATATGGGACATATGCTGAATGTAACAATACAAGACGTTTTAATTCGTAGAGCACGTTTACAAGGAAAAAATGCATGCTGGGTTCCAGGAACGGATCACGCGTCAATTGCAACAGAAGCTAAAGTTGTTGCACGCTTAAAAGAACAAGGTATTGATAAAAACGATTTATCACGCGAACAGTTTTTAAAACACGCTTGGGATTGGACTGATGAATATGGAGGTGTAATTTTAGAGCAATTAAAAAAACTAGGTGCTTCTTGTGATTGGGATAGAACTAAATTCACGTTGGACGACGATATGAGTGAAGCCGTGATAAAAACCTTTGTAGATTTATACAATAAAGGCTTAATTTATCGTGGTTTTAGAATGGTAAATTGGGATCCTGAAGCAAAAACAACCTTATCTGATGAAGAAGTAGAACACGTAGAGAAAAATGGAAAACTATATTATATCAATTATAAAATAGAAGGATCTGATGAAGTTTTAACCGTTGCAACAACACGACCAGAAACCATTTTAGGAGATACTGCAATATGTATAAATCCCAATGACGAACGATTTTCACATTTAAAAGGAAAGAAAGCCATTGTGCCAATTTGCAATAGAATAATTCCAATTATAGAAGATGACTATGTAGATGTTGAGTTTGGAACTGGTTGTTTAAAAGTAACGCCTGCTCATGATATGAATGATAAAGCTCTAGGCGATAAACATAAACTAGAGGTTATTGATATTTTAAATGACGACGCGTCTTTAAACAGTTTTGGGTTGCATTATCAAGGAAAAGATCGTTTTGTAGTTCGTAAGGAAATTGCTAAAGAGTTGGATGAAATGGGTTGTTTGCTTAAAGTAGAAACACATATTAATAAAGTAGGAATTTCAGAAAGAACCAAAGCAGTGATAGAACCAAGATTATCCGATCAATGGTTTTTGAAAATGGACGAATTGGTGAAACCAGCCTTAAAAGCCGTTTTGGAAGATGATGATATTAAATTATATCCAAAGAAAATTGAAAGTACATACCGTCATTGGTTAGAAAATATAAGAGATTGGAATGTGTCACGTCAGCTTTGGTGGGGACAACAAATACCAGCTTATTTTTATGGCGATGGGAAAGATGATTTTGTAGTAGCAGAATCCAAAGAAGACGCTTTGAAGTTAGCTAATAAAAAATTGAATGTCATTTCGAGCGGAGTCGAGAAGTCTATAAAGATAGCAGATTTAAAACAAGATAAAGACGCATTAGATACATGGTTTTCTTCTTGGTTATGGCCAATTTCTGTTTTTGATGGTATTCGAAATCCAGACAATAAAGAGATTAATTATTATTATCCAACCAATGATTTAGTAACAGGTCCAGATATTATTTTCTTTTGGGTTGCCCGAATGATTTTTGCAGGTTACGAATATCGAAATGAACAACCATTTAATAATGTCTACTTTACTGGTATTGTACGTGATCAGCAAGGACGAAAAATGTCTAAATCATTAGGAAATTCACCAGATGCTTTAAAATTAATTAACGATTATAGTGCAGATGCAGTTCGTGCAGGAATGCTATTGTTAAGTTCTGGTGCAGGAAACGATTTGTTATTTGACGAATCTAAATTGCAACAAGGAAAAGCGTTTTCAAATAAAATTTTCAATGCCAATAATTTAATAAGTTCTTGGGATGTTGATGATAAAATTGATCAGCCAGAATCGAGTATAATCGCTTTAGAATGGTACAATGCAAAATTCAATGAAGCTTTCGCCGAAATGAATGACCATTTTTCTAAATACCGTTTATCGGATGCATTAATGACAACCTATAAATTAATATGGACAGATTTCTGTTCATGGTTATTGGAAATGATAAAACCTGCATATCAACAACCAATCGATAATAAAACATACAATGCCGTAATTGAAGCGTTTGAAAATAATTTAAAATTATTGCATCCATTTATGCCATTTTTAACAGAGGAATATTGGCATATATTAGGTGAAAGAACAGCAGAAGAAGCATTAATTGTAAGTCAATATCCACTTGAAAAAGCATTCGATAAATCAATAATTACAGATTTTGATTATACTGCTGAGGTAATTTCAGCCATTAGAAACATCCGTAAAGAAAAAAACATCACCTTTAAAGAAAGCTTGGAGTTAATTGTTTCCGAAAATGAAAAATACAATCCGTCTTTTGATGTAATTATCAAAAAACTTTGTAATATTTCTAGTATTAATAAAAGTAAAGAAAGTGTAGATAATGCCCTGTCTTTTAGAGTTAAATCAAACGAATACTTTATTCCTTTTAGCGAAACTATTGATGTGGAGGCAGAGAAAATCAAAATTCAAGAAGAATTAAATTACGTGACAGGGTTTTTAAAATCTGTTCAAAAGAAATTGTCTAACGAGCGTTTTGTAAATAACGCACCAGATAAAGTGATTGAAATTGAACGTAAAAAAGAAGCCGATGCATTACAAACAATTAAAACTTTGGAAGATAGTTTTGCTAAATTGTAAATACTTGTTTATCATTAATTTCATACAGATCAACTGAGTTTGTTAAAATCTGTTTTTTAAATGAAGGTTTTAAAATTTTCATTTTTAGGAAAACAAGCTAAATTATCATTTAAACTATTCATTTTCAATCAAGTAACTTAAATTTCGTTAAATTGTCATTTTCTCAAATATACCTAATTGTCGGTATGTTTTGGTATGTTGTTGTATTGTATATTTGTAGAATAATAATAACATTTTTACTTTTTTTTTTTTTTTTTTTAGATAATCTGAGGGGGTTTATTTAAAATAACAGTTATTATTTAAAAAAAGTTGTCAGTTTTGACAACTTTTTTTTATTCAAATATGGTAGTATAGTAAATTAAATGACATTCAATTATTTTGAAAAATTATAAATTCTAATAAATTTTATTAACTTAAAAATACCTAATTGTCGGTATGTTTTTGTATACGAGTAAGTTATATCTTTGTAGATATAAACTTTAAAACATTTCACATTATGAAAACTATCAATTTATTACAAACAGTTATCGGTTTATTACAAACAGTTATCGGTATTTTAATTTTATTTTCTTTAAATAGTTGTGCGCCAACTATGGAAGAGAGTTTTGTTAACATAAATTCCTTTAAAATTTCACCTTATAATAACAATAAGACTATTGTTTATTCAGAAAATTATTTATTAGATGATTCTTCTAGTAATGTGGATATTGGAAATGATGTTATTAATTTAGAAATTCCAATTCCTTATGCAGATTATAATCTGTTAAATACTTATAATATTTCTACTGGGAATAATGCAGCAATTTTATTTCTTATTGGTAGAGATGATACTATAAGTGTTGTTGACATGCCAGTAAATTATGTAATTCAAGCTTCAATTAGTATAAGTGATTTGAATTTAGATAATGATTTACTAGATAATGGTAATGGTTTGCGTATATTTGTAATGAATAATGCTAATGAATTGGAATCAGATTCTGATGTTATTAATTGTTTAGTAGATCGTGTAGATCAAGTAGATATAAATGCAAATAAATGTGATTATAACTCAAAGGCTGCTGATGGTCCTAGAATTTACAATGGAAGCATTATTATGATGTAATATTTTTTCCATTTATGATTATTTTTAAAAAAGTAATAATTTTCATATTTTTATCAGTAGGTATTTTGCCTACTGATATTTTTTTATATGCTCAAGAAAATAATACAATTAAGCATGCAGAATTTTTAATAGAGAATAATAAAATTGACTCTTTAGATGTTGTGATGTATAATTTATTAAAAGATACATTAATTGACAATTCAATTAATAAGCAAGATTTGTATTATTTAATAGGAAGATATAATTATAAAAAAAATAAAGAAGAAGTGGCTCTTGAATACTTTAGAAAAGCAGAAGATTTATTTGAGGTTAGTGGTGATTTAAAAAAAATTGCCGATATAAAATATGCAAAATTTCTAATTCTACAATTTAGAGAGAATTTCAATCTTAATAAAGAAGCCTTAGATAATTTAAATGCCTACTATGAATACGCAAATAAGAATAAAGATAATAAACGACTAGTTAAAGCTTTTATGGGCTATGCGAGTTTGAATTTTAATCCAATTAACTATAAAATGTCATTAAATTATTTTGATAAAGCACTCAAAGTAAGTGCGAAAATAAAAGATACTTTTTCAATGGCAAAGATTTATAATAACAAAGGCGTAATTATCTCTAATTTTTATGGGCAGCAAGATTCTGCTCGAATATTTTATACAAAATCGTTGAATTCATTTTTATTACTAAATAATAAAGAAAGAGTTTTTTCTACTATTGTAAATATTGGTACTTCATATAAAAATGAAGCAAAGTATAAAGAGGCACTTGTTTATTTTGTTAAAGCTGAAGAAGTTTCAATTATTTTTAATAAAAATAGTTCACTTAAAAATTTATTTAATTTAATGTCTGTGAGCTTTGAGAAGTTGAAAAATTATGAAAAGGCCCATATCTATTTAACAAAGTATTTATCTTTTAAAGACAGTGTAAATACACATGCTCAAAACATTGCAATTTCTGACATTCAAACTAAATATCAAACAGTAAAAAAAGATGCAGAAAATTTGCAGTTAAAAAACGACAAAAAATTACAACAATTAATATTATTTGCTCTAGCTTCGTTTCTTGTTGTAGGTTTTTTAAGTTATTATAATATGCGTAAAAAACGAGAACTAGCAGATAAAAAAACAGAATTGGAACATCAAAAAGTATTGGCATTGATAAAAGATCAAGAGTTGCGTTCAATTGACGCAATGATTGAAGGTCAAGAAAAGGAACGTAAACGTATAGCAGAAGATTTACACGATGCTTTAGGTAGTAAATTAGCTGTGTTAAAACTCCAATTTGATAGTATTATAGAACATGCTTTTATTGATGAGAAAAAACAAGTAAAAATATTAAACAGTACTGGGATTTTACTCGATGAAACCTACAATGTTGTTAGGAGTATGGCGCATGTAGAGAATGCTGGAGTAATTGCAGAACAAGGTCTAGTGCCATCAGTAAAAAAATTGGCAGCCAATATTTCAATGGCAAATAAAACTCAAATTGAAGTAACAGGCTTTGGTTTGGATAAACATATTAATAATACAATAGAAATCGCAATCTTTAGAATTATTCAGGAATTAATCACTAATATTGTTAAACATTCTAAAGCAAATAAAGCGACAATTGATATAAATATTTTTGATGATGAATTAACGATTATCGTGTCAGATGATGGTGTTGGGTTCGATGTTAATAAAGCAGCATCAAGATTGGGAATGGGAATCACGTCTATAAAAGTAAGAGTTGAGCGTATTAATGGTACTTTTGTAATTGATTCAGTTTTAGGAAAAGGGACAACTAGTATAATAGAAATTTCTTTAAAATAAAAGTTATGATAAAAGTAGTATTAGCAGAAGATCATCAAGCTTTAATTGATGGTGTTGTTTCTTTTTTTGAGTATAATGAAGATATTCAAATTATTGGTACCGCAATAAATGGTGTTGAATTATTAAAACTTTTAAAAAAAATAACGCCAGATGTTGTAATAACAGATATAAGAATGCCAATTATGGATGGCATTGAAGCTACTAAAATAATTAAAAAAGACTACCCAAATATTAACGTTTTAACATTTTCAATGTTTGATCAACCAAGAGCAGTTAGAAAAATGATGAAAGCTGGTGCGCATGGTTACATTCTTAAAAATTCAGGTTTAATAATCATGAAAGAAGCTATAAAAGCTGTCTCAAAAGGGAAAATTTATTTTGACCCAAATGTTTTGATAAATTTAGAAAGTGAAAAAAACAAGAATAAATTACAAAAAAAAGGTGTTTTGTCAAAAAGAGAAAAGGAAATATTGGAGTTAATCTCTAGAGGTAAACAATCTATTGAAATTAGTGAACTCTTATTTATTTCTAAATATACAGTAGACACACATCGTAAAAATATGCTTAAAAAATTGAATTTATCTACAAGTACAGATTTAATTCAATTTGCTGTTGAAAAAAAATATGATTTTAATGGAAAATAAAAGCCTTTAAAGCCTTATGTGGTATTTGTATAGAAATTTACTTTTTTTTGTATAAAGTTTTATATAATGTATTAATTTGCAAAAAAATAAAAAAATGAAATTTAAAATAATAATAGTTTTAGTGTTTAGTTTGATCGTAACTTCTTGTAATACGGACTATAAGTTGCGTTTAAACACGCCAAAAAAATTGGATAAAAGTCATAAGTTTGACTTAAATCTTACCGAAGAAAACGGTAAAGTGATAGATTCTGTTTTGTATTTTATTAATGGTAAAAAAACATCAAAATCAATAGATTTATCAAAAGAAAAGTTAGGAAATTATGAAATTTCTGCACTTGCTTTTTTTGGAAATAAAAGCCAGAAAATAACTGAAAACGTAGTAAAATATGCTGCCCAAAGTCCGGTAGTTTATAATTATGAAATTATAAATGAGTTTCCTCATGATGCAAACGCATTCACTCAAGGCTTGGAATTCCATAACGGATTTTTATATGAAAGTACAGGTAGATATAAAAAATCATCCATAAGAAAAGTTGCTTTGGAAACTGGAAAAGTTATAGAAAGAAAAGACTTAGATAAAACAACATTTGGAGAAGGAATGACCATTTTTAATGATAAATTGCACGTGCTATCTTGGAAAAAATATAAAGGGTACACATATAATCTATCCGATTTTTCTTATGAAAGTGACTTCTCTTACGGTAAAAGTACAGAAGGTTGGGGTTTAACACATAATGATACACACATTATAAAATCTGACGGAACAGAAAAAATTTGGTTTTTAAACCCAACGACTTTAAAAGAAGAATACCATATAGAAGCCTACACAAATAAAAGAAATAGAGATCAATTAAATGAATTGGAATTTGTTGAAGGTCAAATTTTTGCAAATGTTTGGCAAAACAATATAGTTGTAATGATAAACCCAAAAAGTGGCGCAATTGAAGGTTTTATTAACTTAAATGGCTTGCAAAAACTAGCAGGTCAAACTGGTGCTGATAACGTTTTAAACGGTATTGCCTATGATGCCAAGAATAAGCGCTTGTTTGTAACAGGTAAATTATGGAATAAAGTTTTTGAAATTAAGTTTTCAAAAAAGCAATAATTTTAATAATTGAATGTTTTATAATTAATTAACTATTAAAAATGAAATTCAAACACATTGTTTTTGCCTTACTTTTTATTCTAGCTCTTAATTCGTGTAGAAAAGACTTTGATACGTTGCCAAGTCATGGTGATTTAAGTTTTTCAAAAGACACTGTGTTTTTTAACCGTGTGTTTGATAATATAAGTTCAAGTACACATCGATTTACGGTTAAAAATAATTCAAACGATGATATTAGTATTCCAACCATAGCCTTAGAACGTGGTAATAATTCTTTTTATCGATTAAATGTAGATGGATTGGATGGTAAATCATTCAATGATATAACAGTTTTAGCAAAGGATAGTATTTTTGTATTTGCTGAGGTTACAGCGAATTTTTCGCAAATTACCGATCCAAATTTCATGTATCGCGATAAAGTATTATTTGATGTTGGTGCCAATTCTCAAAATGTAGAATTAGAAGCGTTGGTGTTGGATGTAAATTTAATTCGCCCTAGTAGAACTGCTTTAACTGAAGGTGGTTTTTCTTATGAAGACATTTTATTAGAAGAAAACGAACCTGGACCAGATGATGATGCAACAATTAGAGGTACAAACCTTACCGATGATACTGTTTGGGATAATACAAAACCGTATTTAATTTATAATTTTGTTGGTGTGCCAACAGGAAAAACATTAACTATAGAAGCAGGTACACAATTGTTTTTTCATCAAAATTCTGGAATCATTGTACAAGAAGGCGGGAAATTAATTGTAAACGGTTTGCCATCAATAACCGAAGAATTTGAAAATCAAGTTGTTTTTCAAAGCGATCGTTTGGAGGAAAATTATGCTGAAATTCCAGGACAATGGGGAACAATTTGGCTGCACGAAGGCAGTGAATATTCAAGCATAAACCACGCAACAATTAAGAATGCAACATTGGGTTTATTGGTAGATTCAAATTCTGATACTGTTGGAGAAACTTTACAGCTAAATAACACACAAATTTATAATACAACCAGTTATGGTATGTTAGGACGAAATGCAAAAATAACCTCAAAAAATGTTGTTATTGCTAATAATGGAAGTGCCAGTTTTGCCTCAATACTTGGTGGAAATTATAATTTTTTTCATACAACATTAGCCAATTATTGGCAAGGTTCAAGCAGACAAGACCCAACTTTATTACTTGGAAATTCAGTAGAAACATCAACCGCAATTTATGTGGCAAATTTAGAAGCCAATTTTACTAATTGTATTATTTATGGATCTCAGAATATAGAAGTGGCATTGGCAAAAGAAGAGGTTGCAGGTGTGGATTTCAATTATAATTTTAAAAATTGTTTGATGAAATTTGACGATACTCAAAATGATTTTATTGACAATCCATTATACGATTTTGAAAACACAACCTTGTTTGAGAATGTGCTATTAAATGCTAGTCCAATTTTTTTTAATACCAATGCGTCTGTAGATAAAATTAACTTTATTATTGGCGATGATTCTGCGGCAAATAACCAAGGTGATAATTCTGTCTTAACGGATGCTTTTTTACAAAAAGATATATTAGGTGTTGATAGAATGCCAGCAACAATTGATTTAGGTGCTTATCAGCACATTACCTTTCCTTAAAATAATGTTTTTTGAAAGAATTAATATTTAAAAAGATAAAGTAATTTGTTTTTAGAAACTTGACTTTGATATTTTTTTTCGCTAACTTTACGTATTATAACAGTCGATAAATTCAATTAAAACTGAACTTATCTTTGTGTTGTACACAATTAAAAAAAACTGCTTGATTACATAAACTGTAACAATTTGAAATAAAAGGAGTCTTATATATATAATCCAAAAATTTAATCTAAAAAAATGAATAGTTCAATCAAATCATCATCTTACTCACAACTGTTACTTTT
>JAZGEV010000123.1:0-45355 GCA_036478895.1 Flavobacteriaceae bacterium
TCTCCTATCCAATTAATTTTATCACAAATGGCTGTTAGAATAGTTGATTTATTCCCAACTAATGGTCCATTATATTTATAATTGTCTATATGCGGTAATGCAACTGAATTTATGCCATTTGTCAATGTTGAAGGAATAGCAGAATTAGAATTATTAGTTCTATTAGCTTGCCAAGTTCCAGACGAACCGCTTACGTTTAATCCAAATATAAAAGTTGGTGTACCAACAGCACCTTGATATAAAAATATTTGATCACCATTTGCCGCTAAAACTAACCCAACTAAATCAATGGAAATAATTTCACCACATTTAATTGCAGAAGTTGCTGTATAAGTTTGAGTATTTTCATTATTACCATTACCTGTAAAACCATCTACTGAATGATATCCTTTATCAGTAAAACTAAAAGTTGTGTTTGCTTCTAAACTTTTAAGAACTAATATTTTTATTGTTTCAGTTGAACCGTCTGAATTATATTGCAATAAAGCCAAATCACCAGCTTCTAAAGAAGTCTGCCCAAACCCTAAAACTCCAAATAAAAGAGTTGTTATTATTAAAAATGTAGTTGTAAATTGTTTCATAGTATTGTTGTTTTTTGTGAAAGCAAAGGTAATAGAATTTTTTAACTTTGTATTGCTATTTGGTTAAATTGTAAATGTATATTAATCAGTACCTTAATAGCAATAATACTGCCAAAAATTAATAGTCATAAAAACCAATTATATTTCACTAAATTAGCAAACCAAATGTTACTAGTTTATACACCCAAAATAACGCCCAGATTAACCTATGCTTTTAAGCATTTTTTTACCAGAATTTTACTGATAGATGTACAGTTTACTACTAAAGTGGATGAGTTTGTAGCGCATAGTGGCTTAAAGATAACCTATGCTAAGCAACCTTTAGGAACGGAATTTTTTATTCAAAGTCACGACTTACTTTTTCAACAAGGTGTTGGTGATGTTACAATTAAAGTTAGTGATTGGGATAACACCAAATGCTTTTTTAAAGTGAGCGAGAAATCACTTATTCCGTTTGATGTATTTGCAGCTAGTTTTTATTTATTGAGCAGATACGAAGAATATTTACCTCACGTAAAAGATAAATACGAGCGTTTTCCAGCTGAAGAAAGTGTGGCTTTTAAAAATGATTTTTTAGAGCAACCTGTCATTGATATTTGGGCATTTAAAGTGCGTGAAAAATTACAAGAACGCTTTACTGATTTCTCCTTTAAAGATAAAAAATTTGAATTTATTTCAACCATTGATGTAGATAGTGCTTACAGCTTTAAACATAAAGGGATTGTGAGAAATTTAGGTGGTTTTTTAAAAGATCTATCGCAATTAAAACTGCGTAATTTTTGGTTTCGCTTATTGGTGCTTTTGAATTTTCGTGACGATCCATTCGATAATTTTGATTGGCTGTTAAAAATGAAAAAGAAACACAATGTGTCTATGATTTTTTTCTTTTTGTTAAGCGAATACACAACCTACGATAAAAACATATCGGTAAATAATAGTGCCTTTAGATCGTTAATAAAATCCATTGCAGATTATGTTCCAGTTGGATTACATCCATCATACTTTACAATGCGTAATGCTCAAAAACTTAAAAAAGAAAAAGAACGTTTAGAGAACATCATTAACACACCAATTACTAAAACAAGACAACACTTTTTAAGAGTAAATTTTCCTGAAACGTTCCAAAATTTAGTCGATTTAGAAGTGAGTGAAGATTACAGTATGGGCTACGCAAGTCAAATAGGCTTTAGAGCAAGTACGTGCACGCCTTTTTATTTTTACGATTTACAATACGAAATTCAAACACCTCTTAAATTAATTCCGTTTGCAATAATGGATGTCACTTTAAAGGATTACTTGAAATATTCTAACCGAAAAACATTAGCAACCATTTTACAAGTAGCCAATAACGTGAAAAAAGTAAACGGCACCTTTGTAACGCTTTTACATAATGAAACATTTGATAAATATAGTCGTTTTAAAGGCTGGAAATTGATGTATGAAAAGATGGTGAAGGCGCTTGAATGATGTTGAATGGTTGAATTTAGATGATGTTGAATGGTTGAATTTAGATGTAGCTAGCACAGGTTTAAACAAATAAAATGCAGAAAGATAAATTGTTTAATTTGGATGTAGCTAGCACAGGTTTAAACAAATGAAATGTAGTAAGATGAATGGTTGAAAAAAGATATAATTAGTACAAAATTAAACATTACTAAACAACAAATCGCTATAAAACTAAAACACATAACATACAACCAAATAGATTTTAAAAAATACGATTTATGTCTTAATAACGCTATCAATAAACGTATATATGCCTTATCTTGGTATATGGATATTGTCACACAAAAAGATTGGAGTTTACTAGTACTTGGCGATTATAAAGCTGTTTTACCTTTACCATATAAACGTATAAAACGACAGTTTTTTAAGCATATGGTTTGCCAACCGATTTTTAGTCAGCAATTGGGTGTTTTTTCTATAAATAAATTATCCTTAGAGGAATTGCAAATATTTCAAAATGAATTTCTAAAAATGAACGTGTTTTCGTATCATTTTAATGCGTTTTATTTTACAGAATTATCTGGCATTAAAAAATGCATTCAAAAAACAAATTACCAATTAGATTTACAAGCGTCTTACACCACTATAAAATCACACTATTCAAAAAATTTAATTCGAAATATTAAAAAAGCTACCAAGGTTAACTTAATAATCCATCACAATGGGTCTGTTACTGATTTTATTTCATTAAAGAAAAAATACACCAAACATCGTATAAAAAATAAAGATTATCAGTCAATGAAATCTTTAACAACTGCTATTATAAATCACAATTTGGGTTCTTTTTACACAATTAAAAAAGAGGAAGAAACCCTTGCAATGGCTTTTTTTATTGAAACCGAAAATAGGTTAGTTCATTTAATATCTATAAGTTCGCCTAAAGGTAAAGCGATGGCAGCAATGCCTTTTCTATTTGATTCAATTATTGAGAAAAATGCCGATAAAAAGTGTATTTTTGATTTTGAAGGGTCAGAAATTCCTGGTGTCGCTCAATTTTTCAAAAGTTTTGGTGCCGTAGATGTCCCGTATTTATCATACCATTAAAACAATTATTTGATACTTAAAAATCTTATAAAAAATTCATCGCATCAATTGCTTTTGCCATTTTATCATATGGTTTGCGATGTGGCGCCAAGCTATGTAGATCTTCTTTACAAGCCAAGAAGTGTGGCAAAATTCAAGACCGACTTAGATGCTTTTTTAACCCATTACAAGCCTATTTCTTTAGCCGATATTATTGCTATTAATAAAGGCGAAAAAGAACTGACAGAACCTTCTTTTCATCTTACTTTTGATGATGGATTAAGTAATTTTAAAGACATTGTTGCGCCTATTTTATTAGAAAAAAGGATTCCAGCTACGGTTTTTTTAAATACTGATTTTGTAGATAATAAAGCACTTTTTTATCGCTATAAAGCAAATTTAATATATCGGTTTTATAATGATAATTACGAAACTGATTTAAAAAAAATATTCGATCTTAAAATACACCAATTAAATAATATAATTGCTAAAAAACAAGGCGAAGAAACTTCTCGCTTTAGCAATGCTAGTGAGTTGTCTGTCTTAGATTTTTTATTCCAAATGGAATATGAAAACAGCGCTTATTTAGATGACCTTGCACAAGAAGTCAATTTTAGTTTTGAAGATTTTTTAGAGAAAGAAACCCCATATTTAAGTTTAATTGACATTAAAGCATTAGAAAAACAAGGAATCACTTTTGGTGGGCACTCGGCAAACCATCCAAATTATAAAGACTTATCATTAATAGATCAATTGCAGCAAACACGTAGCAGTTTAAACTGGATAAAAAAGAACCTTAATCAAAAAGATCTCGTTTTTTCATTTCCATTTAGCGATATTGGTATTTCTAAATCATTTTTTAATGAAATGACCTATGGAATGGCAATTAGTTTTGGTACTTCGGGTTTCAAAACCGATGAAATAGTTTCTAATTTACAGCGTTTGGATATGGAGAAATACAAACGTTCTGCAACATCAGTCTTAACAACAGAATATTTGAAATTGGGTGTGAAAAAAGTATTAGGTAAAGATAAAATTTGGCGTAAAGAATGATTTCTATTCAAATAATAACACTCGAAAATTTAGCTGATTTTGTAAAATCTGACTTGTATTTATCGTTTACCGATAAACCTATTTCATTATTACGAGTCACTTCTTATATTCATAATCCCAATGGAAAACCAAACGACATTGTGTTATATATGGCGTTTAAAGATGGTATTTTAGTTGGCTATCGTACTATTTTAAGTGATGCCTTTATTAGTGATGATAAAAAAGTATTTTTTGGTTGGTTAAGTGGTAACTGGGTTCATCCAGAATATCGGAGACAGAACATTTCAACATTATTATTTAACGGCGTTTTTAAAGATTGGCAAGGGCAATTGATGTACACAAATTACGCTGAGGCTTCTAAAGCAGTTTATGACAAAACAACTCATTTTTTAAGTTTAAAAAAATTACAAGGATTCCGTTATTATCAACGCATGTCACTGGCTGAATTATTAGCTCCTAAAGCCTTATTTTTTAAAAAGATAAAACCTGTATTGTCTTTTGGTGATTGGATTTTAAATGGTTTTTTAGATCTTCGGTTTACAAAAACAAAGACTGTATTAAATAATAAAGACCTTCAAAAAATCACGTCTATAGAAACCGATGTTAGTACTTTTTTAACCACTTTTAAAAGCGATGAATTATTTCAACGGAATACAGAAATATATCAATGGATTCAACATTATCCGTGGATAAAAACAGATAAAGACACACAATCAAAAGCAGATGCTTATTATTTTTCTTCTTTTGCTGAGGTTTTTGACAATTCGTTTTATAAAATTTTAAACCCAAAAACTAAAGCCATTATTGCTGTAATAAATATTCAGATTAAAGATAAAAAAATGAAAATTCCTTATCTCTATGCAACGGAAAATGGTTATAATTTGGCCAGTAATTTTATACTGGATTTGTGTAAAAAACAACGCCTTAATTACATCACTATTTATGATTCTAAATTAAATGGACTTATTCAAAAATCAAACCCTCCATTTTTATTTAAAAAAACATTTGAACAACAATTTTTTGTATCCAAAACCCTTTTAAATAACAACACAACTATGCCATTCAAAAACATACAAACTGGTGATGGTGATGGCGTTTTTAGTTAATTTTTCTTTTAACCTGAGTTCAATTAAACTCATACTTTTAATTTTTACTGTCATTCCAACAGCAACTAAGCCAAAGGTATAATTAAGCAAGAGTCAAAAATATTATATGGATTCTTGCTTTCGCAGGAATGACATTTGATTTTAATTACAGGTTCTTTAAAAGAATATGATTTTATAAAAAAAAGCAATACATTCGTACAAAATTATACAATGGCATTATTTAAAACCATATTAAACACAATTCCTCGTCCATACTTAATTAAAATAAGTTATTTGGCGAAGCCTTTTTTGAGTTTACTATATAAAGGTTCTAAATTTATGGATCCAATAGATGGCAAGAGTTTTCGTAAATTTTTACCTTATGGTTATGGAATACAACGCGAAAATGCTTTATCGCCTAGTACATTGTCTCTAGAACGTCATCGTTTATTATGGTTGTATTTACAAGATGAAACCACTTTTTTTACAGCGCCAAAAAAAGTATTGCATATGGCGCCAGAACAATGTTTTATTAAACGGTTTAAAAAACTAAAAAATCTTGATTATACAACAGCCGATTTGTACTCGCCAATTGTTGATGTAAAAGCCGATATTTTAAATCTCCCTTTTGATGATAATAGTTTTGATGTTGTACTTTGTAATCATGTTTTGGAACATATTGTTGATGACAACAAAGCTATGAAAGAGCTGTATCGAGTATTAAAACCAAACGGAATGGGTGTTTTTCAAGTGCCGCAAGATCTTAATTTGGATAAAACTTACGAAGATTTTAGCATAACAACACCAGAAGAACGCACCAAAAATTTTGGGCAATATGATCATGTACGTATATATGGGAAAGATTATTTTGACCGTTTAAGAGCCGTTGGTTTTAAAGTTGAAGAAGTTGATTATTCTAAAAAAATAAGTACCAAATTAACTGAAAAATATTGTTTAATAAAAGGTGAAATACTGCCTGTTTGTTTTAAATAAATGCGTAAAAATTAAATGTTATTAACTTCGGTTTATATTGAAAAATGTAAAACTAATACAATAGAAATCTATAAAAATATAATTATGAACACAGAAATAGTTAAAAAATTTTACGAAGCATTTCAAGAAAAAGATGCAGAAACAATGGTTGCTTGTTATCACGATGATATCGTTTTTAAAGATCCTGCCTTTGGAGAATTAAAAGGCGATCGCGCTAAAAATATGTGGCGCATGTTGTGTAAAAACGCCACTGACTTAACCGTTGGTTTTACCGATATTACCAAACAAGATAATAAAGTTACAGCGCATTGGGAAGCGCAATACACTTTTAGTCAAACAGGAAAAAAAGTACATAATATTATACAGGCAACATTTGACTTTAAAGATGGAAAAATCATCAAACATATCGATGATTTTAATCTCCATACTTGGGCAAAACAAGCTATGGGTTTTAAAGGTTTACTTCTTGGAGGTACGTCTTTTTTTCAAAAAAAATTACAAGAAAAAACTAATTATTTGTTGAGTAAATTTGAATTTTGATATTTTACCGTATTTTTTAACTTGTGTAAAACTTGAAGTACAAATTAAAAATGCCATTAATGCATATTGAAATTTCATATTTATTTTTTAATTAAAATGATTTTTTCATTTAATTTAAGTAATTGAGCTGTATAAAAATCTTTTAGTTCTTTATAATGTATGCTTGGAACAATGGCAACATTTACTTTAAAATTAATTTTGAAATTTATAATATCTTCTTTTAAGGAAGATTTATAACTAAAATTACCTATGCCATTTTCTGTGTTGATTTCAACACTCTCTGGCAATTTTTCAACCTTATAACCAGATGGTATTTTAATGTTAACATCGTAATTATTGAGAAAAGCAGTAGCAAAATCAATTGGATATTTCCTTTCATTGGTTTTAAAGGGGTTTTCATTTTCATTTAAAAAAAACAATGGAGTAAGATAGATTTTGTCATTTATTTTTTCAATAATATTTTCTGCTTTAAATTGAAAAGAAATAGAAAGGGGTTTATTAACATGCTCTATATTTCCAATTTTAGCTTTAGTTATAGTTATTTGAGGATGATCTTCTTCTAATTTTTTAATTAAATCTTCATTAGATAATTTTATATATGTAAATCGATTTTGTAAAGCAAATAAATGAGTAATGATGTTTCTTAAGTTTCCTTCAATGCTTAAATCATCGTTTAACTTAATGTTTAGTTTACTTTTATTAATACTATAAACTTTTGGTGTTAAATCAATAAATGCCGAAGATCCATGTTTTCTAAAATTCTACCTTGCCAATTTAATACTCTACTAGGTAAAACATTTGGTGCACTGAAGGGTTCTGTGGCGTCAAGGAGTACTATTTCATTATCCAATTCAACTCCTGCAATAACATAATTAAAACCTTCAATTGTAGGGAATAAAGGTATACCATTTGATCTTGTACTAACTAAAACAGGACTTGCATCTAATCCAGCTTCTCGTAACATAGCCGTTAGTATAAGATTTATTTCTGCAACATTACCAAATCCGTTTTTATATGCTTTTGACACACCATCTGATGTTCTAATACCATAAAAATTATTCCATTTAATTTTGTCTTTAACAAATTTTAAAATAACCGATATTTTATCATTAGTAGATTTAGATTCGTTTAATATCTTTGTTAAATCATCTTTAAAGTATTTTTTTTTATTCAATTCTACTCCAAATTTTGAAGATGTATAAATACTTTTGGTTACTTCATTCCAAGTTGCGCTAAAGGATTCATGAATGCTATTTGGAAATTGAGTTCCTACACTTTCAAAAATCACTTTGCCACGGTAATTATTAATATTATTTACATACGATTCTTCTATGAGAGGTTTGATATTAGATAATTCAATTTCAAATATTTTTTCGGCGAAAGATATTTCATAAGAATGTTTTACTTCATGTGGAGCACGACCTGTGGAAGTTTCCATCTTTGTATAACTATACATCAAAGTTCGATTCTTTTTTGAATTTTTAATAGTTGTACGATTGTATTTATTTACTTCGGTATTAAATATAAAGTATTCTGGTATTCGTATCTTTGCACTATAAATTTTAGTTGGGATATCACTTTGAAATACAACATCGTTAAGATTCATATAAAAAGGAGACGTAATAGTATAGATCCATTCTACAATACTTCCTTCTTTTAAATTTGGCATTGTAAAACTTTTTGTAGACCAAAATTTATTTTGAACTTTTTTATAAATATTTTTTTTTCTAAGTTTTGTTTTAACTACTTTATTATCAACTATATTATAAGTATTTGCTTTAATCCTAACGCTTTCGTCTCTGTTGTTTTGAGTAAACAACTTTATGCTTTTGTTTGCATAATCAAAGCCTTCTTTGTTTGAAATTTTTATTCTTTCATGAACTTCGGTAATTAAAACCCAACGCTCATTTTGATGATCAAAATGTGATTTTCTTTCTTTAAAGATAATTACAGCGTTGGCATCATTAAAGCTAGGGATTGAAGATTCATTAAAATCATCTTTTGTTACTTTGCCAAACTTTTTTATTTGCCCATAATTAAACTGTATCACGCTGATAGTAAATAATAAACAAATGATTGCTTTTTTCATATTTTTGAGAGGATTATTTTTTGCTTGTCGTTTTTATTAATTTTTGTTAAAAATGATCTAAATTTGGAATAAACATTTTTAGAATGTGTTGTTTCAAAAAGTATTAATGTTCTTTTATAACGTAATTCATATGCGTTAATTTTTTCTACTTGAAAACTGTATTCTCCAAATTCATTTTCTAATTTTATAGCATCTGGTAATTGGTTAATTCTGTAGTTTTTTGGAATGGTAATTATTATTTCATCTTCATCTTTGAATCCATTGGTTATTTCTATAGGATGAATCCGATTAGAATATCTTTTTGGCAAATGATTAAAAGTGTTAAAAGCATTTAATTTTAACATCATTTCGTTATTTAGAACCTCTGCATAATTACTAGCTTTTAATGAAATTGATTCTTTAAAAATAATTGATTCTTTATCATTTACAAAGTTAATTTTTAAAATATCAACATCCAATAAGTTTGAAAATTGATTTTTATAATATATAACTTGATCTTCATTTTTCTCAAATTCTAAATAATATTTTTTATTATATAATTTTCCCGAATTTGAAATTTCAATGTCAGCATTTATGGCTCCTTTGCTGGATATATTATATTTACCTGTAATTTTTTGATATTTAGTCCTTACATCATACTTGTTTGTATGCACCAATTTTCCACCTTTTGGAGACACAATTAATACTTTTCTATCATCGGTACTTCTGTTTGACCAAATGGTAATTTTTGATTGGTACATTCCAACCAAATGGTGTCTCTTTTTGTAGGAAGCATTAAAATGGCGTGGTTTCCTTGTACAGATACCAGATCTTTTTTAAGATCTCTTTTTCTACCCGAATAAACAATAGTGTAAACCGATGGAACATTAGCATGTTCCATTAAAGATTGCGTATAATTTGACAAAGCTTTACAGTCACCATATCCTAGTTTATCAACTTCATTTGCAAGCATTGGCTTCCATCCACCAATACCAATTTGAACACTAATATAACGTGTTCTGTTTTGCATATAAGCATAAACTAATTTTGCTCTTTCCATAGGGTTATTAATACCAATAATAAGAGCATCAATATCTTTTTTTGTACTCTCGGGTAATTCATTTCTCCCTTTTAATAATTTTTCATACATCCATAATCCAAATTCTTCCCAGCTGGATGCATTTCCTATTTCACCAGCTAAAGAAAATTCACTCAAAGAAAATGAAACGTTTGGTATTGTTTTGGAAAATGAAGGCATATAATCTTCCTTACTTATTGCTTTAATATTTGTTGCTTTAAACGTAATTTTATTTGCAGTGATACTTTTATCAATATTAAATTCATCTACATTTGTTACATCATAATTTAAAGTTACATCTTTGGGATATGTTATAGAATAAGTATCTTTTTCAACGCTTTGATAAAACGAATTTATAGGAAACCATTTAGGTATAAATGCCGTATTTGAAGTTCTTACCTTATATTTTATTGACAAAGTATAGGGATATGAATTGGTTATATGCTTATAATATTTAATTCTATTATCGCTATGTAAAGTAAAGTCTTGAGTTGCCGAAACATCATTTATTTCTTTACTTTTTACTTTTTTAATGCGTTTACCCATTGCATTATATACCAATATTTGAATTGAATGAATTGTTGTATGGTTGTCATACCCTTCATAAAAAAAAGGATCAATTTCTCCAGCTTCATTCAACACAGTTACAACCATATCATAATCTATTATCATGCTTTTAGTAGAAACGATATTAACGTTTGTAGATTTGGAACGTACTACATAATTTGCATTGTTGGTTAAATCACTAGAAATTCCAATAAAGCTCTTTGTAAAATCTGTTTTTTGTGCGTAAAGAAATAGGTTAAAGCCTATAAAAAGTAGTGCAATTAGTTGTTGTTTTTTCATAGAAATGTAAAAATACAATATTATGCCACTAACGCTAAAACTCTTTCAATTCACTAGCAATAATCCAACCTGTTTGTCCGTCAATAATCTTAATTTTCTTCCAATTATCCTGACTTTTTAGAACGGTTACTTTAGTGCCTTCGTGTAAACGAAAAACATTTTTTCCCGATAAAAGTGGTGCATCCTTAACCTGAGTTTGTTGTATAAAAATAATGGCTTCTCTTTTATTGGAAGTTACTTTATAGGTGTGGAATGCAAATAGTAAACTCAATAATGCTAGTACTAAACTAAAAGTACCTGTCATAAAATAGGTGCGTTTTTTACCTGATGAATCAGAAAAGTGATACAATAAAAATAATAGTGCAAACAGTAGTGCAAAAAATACACTGTAATATGCCCAAGAATTAAACCTTATTTTTTGAATAAAATTACGTGATATTTTTTGAAAAACATGTGATGGTAAAGGTTTAATATTATCAATGGTCATACGCTGAGCAAACTTTAAATTTACAGCAATATCCTTATTGTTTGGTGCAATTTTCAACGCTTTTTCGTAATAATAAATTGCTGGAGCAACATTGTTTGTTTTATAATAGGCGTTGCCTAAATTATAAAATAACTCAGCCGATTGTAAATTTTGTTTTTCTATTTCTATAAATTTCTCAATAGCTTCATTGTACTTTGCTTGTTTATACAATTTATTGCCTTCTATAAAAAGATCATTTGGTTTTTGAGCAACACCAGATAGCGCAATGATAAACAATACAAAAATTAGTGTTTTTTGTCTCCAAAAAACAGGTAATTTTAATTTGTTATTGTTTAAAATATAATCCATAATAATTAATTGTTCTTTTTTAAAGTTGTTTGTCTAAATTGGTAATTACATCTACAGCATTATTATATTCTTGTTCCATTTGTAGATTGGATGTTGGTGTATAACGTGCAAAATCGCAATCGTCCAAAACCTTAATAAAGGTTGTTGTAAATGCCTTATCAACTTGACGTTTTTGTAATAAATTACTAATTTTTTCTTTGCTAATTTCACTTGTTTCTACTTGTAATTTAGCTTTTAAATAATTGTGTAAGGCTTTTTCTAGAGCAATATAAAAAGGCTCTTTATTACCCAATTCTTTTTTAGCTTCAAATAAGTATTTCTTTGCTAATTTATTGGCTTTTCTTCGTTTATTTCCTACAACATCACCATCACGCGCTTGTTTTTTCTTACCAATGTAAATTCCAAATGGTATGGCTAATAATGGTAATAATAATAACATCCAAAATAAATTGGATTTAAAAAAATTGTTTTTTTGATGTAAAGGCACTAAACTAGTTTTGGTGTGTATAGAACGAATGTCAGAATCGGATATCGTATTATCACCACTAACTACATTATCTTGATTATCTTCTACAAACATTTTTCCATCTGGCACATTCAAAACTAGTGCTGCTGAATTTAATGTTTTATATTGTTTTGTTTTTGGATTGAAAAATGAAAAAGCCAAAGAGGGCACTTTATATTTACCTCTATATTGTGGCACCACTGTATAAATATCCGTAATTGATCCTGTTAAACCGCTTAAGCGTGTTCTTATTTTTTCTTTGTGTTCTGGCTCAAAAAGCTCTAAACCTTTTGGCGTTACAATTTTTGGTAAACTAATTAGTTTAAGATTTCCATTACCTTGCAAAGTGACTTTAATTTGAGCGCTTTCATTGGCTTTTATTACTTTTTTTGTACTATTAACTTTAAATGCAAAATCTCCAACTGCACCAGAAAAATTACTTGGTTTATTAGCGTTGGGCAAGGCTTTTACATTGATAGTTCTGTTACCTGTAGAAAACACTAAAGGCAAGGATTTTTGCATGCGTCTATTAAAAAAATCGCGTTTTCCAATAGCAACAACAACAGTTGCGTCAATTTCTAATGGTGTTAATGTAAGTTTTCCTATTTGCTGAGGTATCAATACATCTTTTCGTAAAACATAATACGACATTTGTTTACCGTTGTATGTTCCTTTTTTTTCTGTTAGTTGTTTAATTGGAATATTCTGATTCCAAAAACCGTTGTATGTTGGTGCTTTAGATTCTCGCTCATTACTTATTGCTGCATTATTTCGATTCATATATAGCTTATACACTATAGAGATACTTTCACCAACAAATGGATTGGTATTTGAAACCTCAGCAATTAAATGAATATTTTCATTGGCTATTACTGTAAAATCTGTAGTTGGATTTGTAGTTGGATTCCCTGTTATTTGTTGTTGTTTTGGAGAAGTTTTTTTGCCTTTGTTTACTGTAATTTTTATAGTATTTGTGACTATTTTTTTATCATTATATGTTGCTGTTGCTGATGGAATCACAAATTTTCCAATGGCTTTTGGTTGTAGAATATATGTATATGATAATTTAAACGTTTTTTTACCATTGTAATTATAAAAATTAGTACTTCTTGATGGTCCTTGAACAATTTTAAAATTCTGAAAGTTTGGTGGCGTAAAATCATCTAAGCCTTGGTCGTTAAACGAAAATTGAATACGTAACCGTTCATCTATACCCAAAGTAGTTTTACTTACTTTTGCAGTAAATGTTTGAGATAGCATTACTTGCGATACTAGTATCACAAATAGTAAAATTATATGTTTCTTAATTATAGTCACAAGTTTAAACGGTAAATTTACACGGATTTTTATATTCTACAAATATATAATACTGTTGTTTGCTTTACTTAACTACCAATCTTTTTCTTGTTTTACTTTCCGTCCACGTTCTTTTTTAGCATTCATTTTTTGCTGCGTTTCATTTTCTTTTTTATTCATTGCTTCCAATAATTGCTTTACTTGATCTGGTGTTAATTTACTTTTTTGTGGTTTTGGTTGAGGCTTTTCTTGCTTTTCTTTATCATCTTTTCCTTTTTCATTTTTATCATCTTTCTTTTCATCTTTGTCTTTATCGCTTTTATCCTCTTTGTCCTTATCGCCTTTATCGTCTTTCTTTTCTTTGTCTTTTTGCTTATCGTCTTTATCCTCTTTTTTATCCTTTTTATCTTTGTCTTTTTGCTGTTCTTCTTTTAATAATTTTTGTGCTAAGGCTAAATTATATCGCGTTTCATCGTCATTGGGGCTGCGTCTTAAAGTGTTTTTATAGGCATCAATAGCTTGAGCATATTGTTTTTCTTTCATCGCAATGTTTCCAATATTATGATAACTATCGGCTTTAACAAATTCATCTTTAGATGTTTTTAAAACTTTATCGTATTGCGCTTTTGCTTCTTTTATTTTATTTTGAAGAAACTGTGTGTTTCCATAATTATAATTTGCTTTATCATAATTAGGATTAAGAACTATAGCTTCTTTATAAGCACTTTCTGCTTCTACATACAATCCTTTTTGGTATAATTCATTTCCTTTTTTAATGTAATTTTTAGCCTTGGTTGTAATGGCTTTAATGCTATCGTTTTTAGATGTTTTTTCGTTTTGAGAAAATCCTATCGTAACAAATAGCAAGACTATGTAAAGTATATTTTTCATTTTTTTAATTTACCAAAAGAATTTACTTCTTATCATTAAATAGATTCATTTTTTGAATCCACTTTGTTTTTTTATCAAACATGAATACCTCTAATAATAAAAATAATATTCCAAATCCAATAAACCATTGAAATTGATCTTCATAATCAGAAAATTTCTTAGTTTTAAATTCACTTTTTTGAGCATCATTTAGTGTTTTTGAAATAAAATCTACCGTTTTTTGGGTGTTTAATCCGTATAAATATTTACCATTTCCATCGCTGGCAATCTCTTTTAATTTTGAATCGTTTAATTGTGTAATAACTGTTTCTCCTTGACGGTCTTTTTTAAAACCAATTCTACTATTACCAACTTTTATAGGAATTGGACCGCCTTTTGTTGTTCCTAAACCGATGGTGAAAATTTTAATACCTTCTTTTGATAGTGCGTCGGAAATACTATTATTGGTGTCGTCATGCGCTTCTCCATCGGATAAGAGAATTAAAAACCGATTGGTTTGCTCATCATTATCATAATATGTTTTTGCTAATTGAAGCGCATCATTTATGGCTGTACCTTGACTAGAAACCATATCTGGATTGGCATTCTGCAAAAACATTTTAGCAGCCGATTGATCGGTTGTAATTGGTAATAATGGAAAAGCTGTTCCTGCATAAATAATGATACCTACACGATCGCCTCCCAATTTATCAATGGTCTTTGATATTATTTGTTTGGCTTTTTCCAATCTACTTGGTGCAATATCTTCGCACAACATACTTTTTGAGACATCGAGTGCAAAAACAACATCAACGCCTTCACCAGTCATTGTTTTTAATTTTGTGCCCATTTTTGGATTAACCAATGCAATAATTAAAAGCGATAAGCCTAAACCAATAAAAATCATTTTTAAAACCGATTTAAAAGTAGAGCGCTCTGGGCTCAATTTGTCTAATAAATTAGTGTCTGCAAATAGTTTTTGCTTTCTTTTTTTCCAGATTAAAACCATTGCATAAGTAACTAATAGCAAAGCAATTGCTATGAAATAAATAAAATATGATTTTTCTTCTAATTGGTACATTGTGTTTATTCGTTCTTTGTTATTCGTTTATTTGGTATACGTTTATATGAAATCTTTAATTTTTATAATAATAATTTCTTAATGAATTAAGCATATTTGTTATTTTTAATATACTCTCTCTAACTTTTAAATAATCTTCTTCTTTTATATATTTTAATTCTTTTGCTATAATTATTTGATTTAATACTTCAGTTGCAGAACTAAAAGAAATTGTCATAAAATGTGCCTTGTCTTTATTCGTTTTTCTTGATGTTCCTTCGGCTATATTAAAATTGATACAGATGCTCTTCTTAACTGACTTGTTAATCCAAATTTTTCAGTATCAGGAAATTGTTTTGTTAAATCATAAATCAATACAGTAAATTGAACTGCTTCTTTCCAAACTTCTAATTTTTCAAATGAATATATATACATACTATTTTTTTATTTACAAGTGAATTTATTCCAAATACACAAATTAACAAATACACGAATCACTTTTTATATAAAACTACGAAAAACCGTAAATCTCAATCCCATTTCCAACAGAATTAACAAGCCTGCTAGTAATACAAATTTTCGATACATTTCTTCATAATTGGTATATTTAAACTCTTCAATTTTAGTTTTTTCTAATTTATTAATTTCATCATATATTTTATTTAGTTTACTATTACTCGTAGCTCTAAAGTATTTTCCTTTGGTTTCAATAGCAATATATTTCAACAATTTTTCATCTATTTCAACGGGTGCGTTTCTAAAGATTAGTTTGCCATCCATTCCTCTAGCAACAGGAAATAGTGCTGTTCCATTTGTTCCCAAACCTATGGTATAAACTTTAATGTTTAAAGCTTTTGCCAATTCGGTTGCTGTTTTGGGGTCTATATTACCAGAATTATTTACGCCATCGGTTAACAAAATAATTACTTTTGATTTTGCTTTACTGTCCTTTAATCTATTAACTGCCGAGCCTAAACCCATGCCAATAGCAGTTCCACCATCTAATTCTCCCCATTTTAAACGACGTATTGTACTCGTTACAATTCGTTTATCACTAGTTATAGGTGTTTGTGTGAAACTTTCACCAGCATAAACCACAATACCAATACGATCATTGGGTCTTTTTTCAATAAAATTAACAGCCACTTTTTTAAGGGCTTCCAAACGGTTTGGTTTTAAATCTTTTGCCAGCATACTTGCCGAAATATCAATTGCCATAACAATATCTATTCCTTTATTCGACTTTACTTTTGTGGTTACTTCTTTATTTCGCGGTCTTGCTAATGCAACAATTAATGACGCTAAAGCTAGCATTCTTAAAAGATGTAAAAAGGGCTTTAATTGAGCCAAAATACTTGGTTTTCCAAACGATTTTATACTAGAAAAAGTAAGAGTTGCTACTTCTTTTTTTCGTGTAAAAAAATGCCATAGTGCAATGATTGGCAATAAAGCCAACAACCATAAAAACTCAGGATTTGCAAATTCAAATTTACTTAGCATCATTTTCTTTTTTAATAGTATCTACATCCACATTTTCTTCAATAGTTTTTTCTTCAGAATTAATAATCTCTTCTGTTTCTATGATTTCCACAGATTTTAAACCTTCCAAAATACTATCTGCATAACTACGATGCATTTCAATTTCGGTAGAAAATGGTTTTGATTTAGCAAATTTAACCAAATCGGCTTCTTGTAACAACGTTTTTAATTTTAAAAATGTTTTCTTAGAAATGTCTAATTTCTGAATATTATTAAGTGACTTTAAATTTTTAACCAATTCATTTGTGGTACTTTCTAAAGCTGGTACTTTTAATTCTTTTTCAATAAAATTTCTTACAATATCGGTTAGTTCACTATAATATTCTTTGGTTTTATTATTTTGCCAAAGTAATTTTTTATCTAGATTTTCCAATTCTTGTATGGCCATTTCAAATGGTGGAATCTTAGCCAAACGCTCTTCCTCATCTTCTTTTTTACGAATAAAGAAATACCATATAGCGGCTAATAATGCTAAAAATGCTAGTGCATAATACCAATAATTAGTTGCGTAATCTTTCAATGTAAAAGCCTGACTTTGAACAGATTTTATGGGAAATAATTTTTGTTTAGTCGTATCTACAGCAACGGTAGAAACATCAATCCAAATGCTATCGGTTTTTAAAACCTTTCCATTACTCATAACAAGTTGCGGTGGTATAGCGTAATGTCCGCTATCAAAACTGGTTAGGGTATATTTTTTTATTATCTGATTTTTTATCGTATCCAAATCAAAGGATTTTATGACTTCCAAATGCTTTAAGCTATCTAATTGTAAATTCTTTTGAAATTGAATTTTTTGCGATTTATCAACTATATATTTTAAGGTAAATTGTTCTCCAATTCTAATTTTAGTTGTGTCCGTTTGTGTGGTTATTTGAGCGAAAGAGATTGTGGTAAAAAGTAAGATTATTACACAGAGATACGCAGAGGTTATATTTTGTATGTTGTTATTTTTATTCATTTAGATTTTCTCTTGTCTCTTGTCTCCCGTAGATTGCGCAGATTTAAGCAGATTTTTTATTCGTTCTTGTCTATTCTCTATTCTCTTTTGTCTCTTGTCTAAAAGTCTTCTTCTCTCTTCTCTCTTCTCTCTTCTCTCTTCTCTAAAAGTCTATTTTTAATTTCTCCTCTTAAAGTAACCCATTAATTCTTTCACGTAATCGCGTCCAACCATTGTATTTATAGTTCCTGAGCCACTTTTCTTAAAAGTAGTTTTATAATAATCTACTGTTTTCAAATAATTTGCTCTATAAAGTGTTCTTACTTTTTTGGAATTGGTATTTACTGTTATTACGTGTCCTGTTTCTGCATCGGTTACCGAAACCATACCTAACTTTGGTAAATTTTCTTCGTATTTATCAAAAATTCGTATGCCTGTTACGTCGTGTTTCCTTCCTAATATTTTAAGTGAATTGTTATAATTATCATCTTGAAAATCAGATAAAACAAAAACAATGGCTTTCTTTTTCATCATATTTGAGATGTATTTGAATGCCTGTTCTAAATTGGTTTTCTTACTTTTTGGCTGAAACTCTATCAACTCTCTTATGATTCTAAGTACGTGTCCTTTTCCTTTTTTTGGCGGAATAAAAAGTTCAATTTCATCGGTAAATAAAAGTAAGCCAACTTTGTCATTATTTTGTATGGCAGAAAACGCTAAAGTTGCAGCTATTTCGGTTATGGTTTCACGTTTAAATTGTTCACTTGTTCCAAAACTCTCCGAAGCCGAGATATCAACCATTAATAACATGGTTAATTCGCGTTCTTCTTCAAAAACTTTCACGTAAGGTTCGTTATATCGTGCGGTTACATTCCAATCTATATTACGAATATCATCACCAAATTGGTATTGACGCACCTCAGAAAAAGTCATACCACGTCCTTTAAATGAACTGTGATATTCACCAGAAAATATGTGATTAGACAAACGTTTTGTCTTAATCTCAATTTTTCTAACTTTTTTTAAAATTTCTTTAGTATCCATTTTGGTTTATTTGCTTGTTCGTTTATTTGTGTATTTGATTTGTATTAACGAATACACAAATTCACAAATAAACAAATCCACATTCTTAAGGTACTTCAATTTCATTTACAATTTTATCGATAATTTCTATGGAAGTCACATTTTCAGCTTCGGCTTCATACGTAATTCCAACTCTGTGGCGTAATACATCGTGCACTACAGCTCTTACATCTTCTGGTATTACATAACCTCTACGTTTAATAAAAGCATAACATTTTGCAGCAGTTGCTAAATTAATACTTCCACGAGGCGATGCTCCAAAACTGATTAAATCTTTTAAATTGCCTAAGTTGTATTTTTCTGGATAACGCGTTGCAAAAATAATATCTAGTATGTATTTTTCAATTTTTTCATCCATATACACTTCTTGTACCGCTTTTCGTGCATTCAAAATAGTATCTAAACTCACAACTGCATTTACTTTTTCCCACGATTTATTTAAATTCGCTCGCATAATTAATTGCTCATCTTCCAAAGATGGATAATCAATTACTACTTTTAACATAAAACGATCCACTTGCGCTTCGGGCAAGGTATAAGTTCCTTCTTGTTCTATAGGGTTTTGAGTTGCCATTACTAAGAATGGTTCGTCTAATATAAATGAGGTATCACCAATAGTAACTTGATGTTCTTGCATGGCTTCCAACAAAGCAGATTGTACTTTTGCTGGCGCACGATTAATCTCATCGGCTAAGACAAAATTAGCAAAAATTGGTCCTTTTTTAATAGAAAAATCATTGATTTTCATATTGTAAATCATTGTTCCAATAACATCGGCAGGTAATAAATCTGGTGTGAATTGAATACGACTAAACTCAGCATCTACTGCTTTTGCAAGTGTATTAATTGCTAAAGTTTTTGCTAATCCTGGCACACCTTCCAACAGAATATGTCCATCGCCCAACATACCAATTAATAAACGATCAATCATATATTTTTGACCAACTATTACTTTATTCATTTCAGATCTTAGTAAATCAATAAAAGCAGATTCGCGTTCTATTTTTTCATTGATAGCTCTAATGTCAACAGTTGTATTTATATTTTCCATAGTGTCTTATATTTAAAGGAAAGCAAATATAAATTGGATTTTATAATTTCGTGTTAAAAAATTACTAAAAATTTACAAAATAAATTGCTTCATAAAGATGAAACTAATTTAAAATATCTAATGTACTTTTGTTGTAACAAATAAATCGATAATAACAGAATGACATTCAAAGAATTACAATTACACAAAACACTACTTAGAGCTATTGCAGAAAAAGGTTATGATTCGCCTACTCCTGTACAAGTTAAGGCAATTCCAGTGGTTTTGGAAGGTTTAGATTTAATTTGTTCTGCACAAACTGGTACTGGAAAAACGGCTGCATTTGCTTTGCCAATTTTACAACGCTTACTTAAAAATCAAGAAGCTTCTAAACGGCGAAAAATTATTAGAGCTTTAATTATTAGCCCAACTAGAGAATTAGCTGTGCAAATTCAAGATGATTTCAAAGTCTATGGTACTTATACAAACTTACGTTCTACTGTAGTTTATGGCGGAACGTCTATGGAACCGCAAATAGATGTTTTACGAAAAGGTGTTGATGTTTTAATTGCCACGCCAGGTAGATTACTCGATTTATATAAGCGTGAAAAACTAAAACTAGATCATATAGAAACGCTTGTTTTGGATGAGGCCGACTTAATGCTAGATATGGGTTTTATTGCCGATGTAAATAAGATTGTAAAAATTTGCCCTTTGCAAAAACAAATTTTATTATTCTCGGCTACGATGCCACAAAAGATAGTAGATTTAACTAATAATGTACTTGTTGAACCTATAAAAATTTCTATTTCAAAAACGTCTTCGGCTTCCAAAAATGTAAATCAGCTTTTATATTATGTTCCAAAACCAAAAAAGCTAGAATTATGTTTACATCTTTTAAGAAATACCATAAAAGGTACAGTGCTCATTTTTAGGCGTACAAAATTTGGTGTAGATAAGCTGGAAAAATCTTTAAAACGAAACGGTTACAAAGTCGTTAGTTTTCATGGTGATAAAACACAAAGTGCCCGTAATGAAGCACTAACTAAATTCAAAAACAAAGAGGTTAATATATTAATTGCTACTGATGTTGCATCGCGAGGCATTGATATAGATAGCTTGGACGCTGTTTTAAATTTCGATTTGCCAAACATTCCAGAGACTTATGTACACCGTATAGGTAGAACTGGAAGAGCACAGAAAAAAGGAAATGCCTATTCTTTTTGCGCTCGTGATGAAAAAAGTTATGTTAAAAGTATTCAAAAAATACTTAATAAAGCCATACCTATTGAAACAGAACATCCTTATCCTTTAGAGGCAAAACCAGATGATAAACCAAAAAAACGTTCAGGTTCTCGACATAAAAAAGGCCGAAAATCAACCGCTTCAAAAAAGAAGAAAAAACGTTGGTATTAATGGGGAAAAACTAATTTTACTTTACTAAAGTATCTAAAAATAGAAACCCACCTAACCAAAAAGGAATAGGTGGGAAAATTGCTATGAAAAAGAAAAAGTGTTAAAACCATAAAAGATTTTAACACGGCAAAAATACTACTTTATTGTAATAATCCTACTTTATATTTACTTTTTTTACTAATTTTTTAATTTTTTAACAACAAATCACGAAATTTCTTCACCATTCTTAATATTTTCCTTCTCTGGCTCTATAAAAGATAATTTTCCATCGGGTGTTTCGGTCATTAGAATCATGCCATTACTTTCAACGCCTCTTATTTTTCTAGGTGCTAAATTTGTTAAAACCGTAACACGTTGCCCTACAACATCTTCAGGTTTAAAACTTTCAGCAATTCCACTAACTATTGTTCGTACATCTAAGCCAACATCTACTTTTAATTTTAAAAGTTTTTTAGTTTTTGCTATTTTTTCAGCTTCAAGTATGGTTCCAACACGTAAATCTAACTTGGTAAAATTTTCAAAATCAACAAGGGGTTTTTGTGGTTCTAGTACTTTATTATCTTGTTCATTGGCTAGTTTTGTAGCCTCAAGTTTGTCTAATTGTTCTTGAATTTGAGCATCTTCAATTTTTGAAAATAATAAATTTGCTTGTCCAATTTTATGATTTGGTTTTAATAACACGTCTTTTGTTAAAATGTCATTCCATTGTAAATTATTCTCAACGCTGGTTTGATTAACATTAAGGATTGTTTTTAATTTTGATGACGTAAATGGCAAAAATGGCTCAGATAAAACTGATAATGCTCTAGCAATTTGCATTGCAACAAACATAATTGTTTTGGTACGCTCTTCGTCTACTTTTATTTTTTTCCAAGGCTCTTCATCGGCCAAATATTTATTACCAAAACGTGCTACATTCATCAATTCTCCCATAGCTTCTCTAAATCGGTATTTTTCTACCGATCTTCCAATAGTATTTGGAGATTTTTTTAATTTTTCTAGTATGTCTAAATCTATATCGGTAAATGCGTTTGGTTGTGGTACAATGCCATCGTAATATTTATTTGTTAAGACTATAACACGGTTTATAAAGTTTCCAAATATGGCAACCAATTCGTTATTGTTACGTGCTTGAAAATCTTTCCACGTAAAGTTATTATCCTTGCTTTCTGGTGAATTTGCGGTTAATGTATAACGTAAAACATCTTGTTGGTTTGGAAAATCTTCTAGATATTCATGCAACCAAACTGCCCAATTTTTTGAGGTTGAAATTTTGTTATTTTCTAAGTTCAAAAACTCATTGGCTGGTACGTTTTCGGGTAAAATGTATGATCCTTCGGCTTTAAGCATTGCAGGAAAAATAATACAATGAAAAACAATATTATCTTTACCAATAAAATGGACCAACTTAGTGTCTTTATCTTTCCAATACGGTTCCCAATCTTTATTATTATTTTGTGCCCATTCTTTGGTTGAAGAAATGTATCCAATTGGCGCATCGAACCAAACATATAGTACTTTTCCATCTGCACCTTTTACAGGTACAGGAATTCCCCAATCCAAATCTCTAGTCACTGCTCTTGGACGCAAACCGTCATCTAGCCAAGATTTCACCTGACCTAAAACATTTGGTTTCCAATCTTTTTTATGACCAACTACAATCCATTCTCTTAACCATGTTTCGTACTCATCCAAAGGTAAATACCAGTGTTTGGTTTCTTTTAATGAGGGCACATTTCCGGTAATAGCCGATTTTGGATTAATTAAATCCGTCGCATTATGCGATGTGCCACATTTCTCACATTGATCGCCATAACTTTCTTCATTACCACATTTTGGACAGGTTCCAACTACAAACCGATCGGCTAAAAATTGATTGGCTTCTGCGTCGTATAATTGTGCGTTGGTTTCTTCTAAAAACTTACCGTCATTGTATAATTTTTTAAAAAATTCACTGGCTGTTTCGTGATGAATTTTAGCTGATGTTCTTGAATAATTATCAAATGAGATGCCAAATTCATTGAATGATTCCTTTATTATTGCATGATATTTATCGACTACTTGCTGTGGTGTTACGCCTTCTTTTTTGGCACGTAAAGTAATAGGCACGCCGTGTTCATCACTTCCGCAAACAAACAAAACATCGTTGTTTTTTACACGTAAATAACGTGCGTAAATATCGCTTGGCACATAAACTCCAGCCAAATGTCCAATATGAACTGGGCCGTTTGTATAGGGTAAAGCTGCTGTAATGGTATATCTCATTTCAATAAAATTAAGCGACAAAGATAGTAAATTAAAAGACGGTACTATTGTATATTTTAAAAATGGTTTTGTGAAGAATTTTCTTGCAAAATTATTGAACAAATAAGTGGTTTTTTTGTTTCATTAAAATGTTTACCTTTGTACCTTAAATACATATAAAATGATAGCACAAAATATAGTTTTAGGAATGATTGGTCCACCACAAATAATATTTATTGGTATATTAATTTTATTGCTGTTTGGTGGTAAAAAAATACCAGAATTAATGCGTGGTTTAGGTTCGGGAATTAAAGAATTTAAAGACGCATCTAAAGAAGAGGAAACAGAAGACGATAAGAAAAAATAATTTTAACGTCTTTTAAAAAAGAAAAACCTTAGAGAATTAAATATCTCTAAGGTTTTTTTGTTTTAACTTGATAAAAATTACTTAGGGTTTTAAGGTTTTTTTACTAGCTTCCCCTATTTTATTTGCTGCTGCCATTCCTGTAACTACATCGGTTAGCATATTACTAGCCGCGTTTGGATTATTTGGTAATAATATTAAATTAGAACCAGATTTAGAACCAATACTCTGTAACGTATCGTAATGTTGCGTTACAATAATTAAAGCTGATGCTTCTTGCGAATTAATTCCTGCTCTATTTAAAATCACCATACTTTCTTCCAATCCACGTGCAATTTCTCTACGTTGATCTGCAATACCTTGACCTTGTAAACGCTTGCTTTCTGCCTCAGCTTTTGCACGTTCTACAATTAAAATACGCTGTGCATCTCCTTCGTGTTGCGCCGCTACTTTTTCACGCTCTGCAGCATTAATACGGTTCATTGCTAATTTTACGTTTTCATCTGGATCAATATCTGTTACTAACGCTTTGATAATATCGTATCCATAATCTAGCATAGCTTGTTTTAAATCACGTTGTATTGCTAATGCGATTTCTTCTTTCTTTTCAAAAACATCATCCAATATCATTTTTGGTACTTCTGCACGTACAACATCAAAAATAAAGGCTGTAATTTGCTCGTGTGGATTTTGTAATTTATAGAATGCATCATAAACATGATTACGACTAATTAAAAATTGTACTGATATTTTTAAGTGTACAAATACATCATCTTTTGTTTTTGTTTCTACAATAACATCCAATTGTTGAATTTTTAAACTGATTTTACCAGCTATTTTGTCAACAATAGGTATCTTTAAATTAAGACCTGCTTGCCGAATACTTTGAAATTTCCCAAAACGTTCAATAATTACAGATGTTTGTTGTTTTACAATAAAAAGTCCAGAGGCCAAAATAATTAAGATTGGAATAATCCATAATAAGCCGCCGTTGAAAATAAAATCTAACATAGTTTTTTTGTTTTTAAAGGTTATAGTTTAATCTCAAAATTATTTTGAGACTGTTGTTAAAGTTGTAAAGATACTAAATTTGAAAAAGCAATTTCAATTATATGTCGTAAATAATGTACTTTTGTTACAACTTTAGAATAAATATTATGAGAAAATTTTTAATTCGCTTTATTATTGGCGCAATATTATTACTAGCTTTATACTTTGTAGCTGTTTATTACCTTACGTTTAGTGAAGGATTTAGAGCAGGTGAATTGGTAAAAATAAGTAATAAAGGTGTAATTTTTAAAACTTGGGAAGGCCGTTTAAGTCAAGGTGTTTCAGAAGAATTACAATTCGAGTTTTCTATAGAAGATAGAGAAACTCAAGTTATTGAAGATTTAAAAAACTTACAAGGACAGCGTGTAAAATTAACTTATAAAGAGCGTTTTGGAACGTTTCCATGGTTGGGCGATACTAAGTATTATGTTACTAAAGTGGAACGAACCAAGGAATTAGAATAAGAAATTTGTGAAACATTTAATTGTTTCAAAACACATTGAGCATTATTTATTATTCAAAAATATATTCAAACTCATCTTGATATTTTTGATAATCGGCTTGTGTATTGATTTTTTTATAGGCGTTAGATCCAAACAATTTTAAATGAAATTCCAATTGTTTTGCAGTTCTATAACCAGGTAATGCTACTAATAATCCACTATCTTCTTCGAAAAATAAAATACTTGGAAACCCTTGTATTTGCAAATAATCGGTCAATTGATGAGCGCTATTTTTACTGTATATCTTTTTAGGGTCGTAAGATGTATTTTTAAAAACTTGTCCGTCATATTTAATTTTCCCTGGACCTTCACCATTGAATTTTACAGGATAAAAATGAGTGTTGATATAGTTGATTACATCGGGATTTTTAAAGGTTTTTTCATCCATTAGTTTACATGGACCACACCAATTGGTATAAACGTCCATCATTATTTTTTTGGGATGTTCTTTTTGTGCTTTTAAAGCGTCATTAAAAGTCATCCAATTAATTTCAGTTTCTGCTGTTTGCGCAGAAATACTTAATGAAATTTGTATAATCAATAAGATAGATAGTAGTTTTTTCATAGGTATAAACTATTATTTTAATATTTTATCTACTGTTGCTACCCATTTTTCAAAACCTCCTTTAACATAACCAGTTTTACCTAATTGTATCATGTTCTTTTTAGGGTCTTTTCCTTTACCTATTTTAAACAACCAAATTGTTGGATAACCTCTTACGCCAAAAGCACGTTGCAAAGCTTTGTTTTGTTTTGCTAATTTTGGCGCTAATTTTTTTCTTTTAGGAAAATCTAATTCTAATAATACCACATTATCTTCTGCCCATTCTTTAAATTCAAGTGTGCTAAAAACTTTACGTGTTAATACTTTACAATAGCCACACCAATCGCTTCCCGTAAAATTAGCCAAAATTGGTTTTTTAGTTTTTTTTGAAATTTTTGCAGCTTCATCAAAATCGGTTAACCAAACAGCTGCTTCTTGAGAAAATGCTGATAATGTAGATATAAAAAGTAGTCCTAAAAATATTTTTTTCATGATATGTTGTCTTGTTTGTTTTGTTAGTTGCAATTTATGTGCCGAAATTACAAAACTATCGTCATTAAATAGAAAGTATTTTTAATTTATATATATTCGTAGCTTAAAATACAATTCATGAAAAAAATTAGCATTCTTTTAGTACTATTTAGCCTATATAATTGTTCAATAAATGACGATAATTCAACACGTTATGCTATGGATTCGCATTCGTTTGCAAAACCAAATGAAGCCGTTGCAAAACATCTTGACTTAGATATTAAAGTAGATTTTTCATCAAAAAAAATTGTTGGTAAAGCAACTTATACTATTGAAAAATCTGATAATGCAGCTTTTATTCATTTTGATAGCAAGGCTTTAGAGATTGAAAAAGTAACATTTAATGATTCTAAAAAACAAGAAAAATATCAACTTAAAAAAGGCGATGCTATTCATGGAGATGATTTGGTGATTCCTTTGAATAGTAGTGTGAAAAAAGTATCTATATATTATCAAACAACCCATAAAACTGAAGCTTTACAGTTTTTAAATCCTCAACAAACAGCCGATAAAAAACAGCCTTTTCTGTTTACGCAAGGACAAGCAATATTAACTAGAACTTGGATTCCTATTCAAGATTCACCTCAATTGCGTTTAACGTATGATGCTAAAGTAAAAGTACCATCCAATTTAATGGCAGTAATGAGTGCTAAAAACCCAACTCAAAAAACCACTGATGGTATGTACCATTTTAAAATGGAGCAAGCTATTTCTCCTTACCTTATTGCTTTGGCTGTAGGCGATTTTGAATATAAAAAAATAAGTAATAGAACAGGTGTTTATGCTGAACATTCACTAATTGATAAAGCAAAATATGAATTTGAAGATGTTGAAAAAATGATGGTTGCTGCCGAAAATTTATATGGCGATTACAATTGGGAACAATATGATATTATTGTCTTACCGCCAAGTTTTCCGTTTGGAGGTATGGAAAACCCTAGATTAACATTTGCTACGCCAACTATAATTGCTGGCGATAAAAGTTTAACCACTTTGGTTGCACACGAGTTAGCACATTCTTGGAGTGGTAATTTAGTAACCAATGCAACTTGGGATGATTTTTGGCTCAACGAAGGGTTTACTGTTTATTTTGAAAGGCGGATAATGGAAGCTGTTTATGGTAAAAAATATGCCGATATGTTGGCTGTAATTGGTCGTCAAGATTTAGATGAAGGATTACACGGTTTAAAAGACAACCCAAATGATACCAAACTAAAATTAGATCTTAACGGACGAACTCCTGATGATGGTATGACCGATATTGCTTATGAAAAAGGATTCTTATTTTTAAAAACACTAGAAGAAAAAGTGGGCAGACCTCAAATGGATGAATTTTTAAAGAAGTATTTTAAAAAACATGCATTCTCTACCATTACTACAGAAAAATTCATCTCGTATTTAAATGCGAATTTATTAAAACCAATCAACGTAAATTTCAATACTAAAGAGTGGATTTACGAACCTGGAATTCCTTCAAATCAAGTAAAAATTACGTCCAAAAAGTTTGATGTTGTTATGGATGTGATTCGAAAATGGGAAAAAGGGCAACTAACAGGTAAGGATATTTGCACAAAAAATGATTGGGTTATTCAACAAAAAATACACTTTATTCGTAATATTCCAAAAAGTATATCAAAAGCACAGTTAAAGGATTTAGATAACTTTTGCGAGTTTACTAATACAAAAAATTCTTATATTTTAATGGTTTGGTTTGAACAAGCTATCAAACATAATTATCATGGTAATAATTTAGATGCAAAAATGGAGGCTTTTTTAACCAATGTTGGTAGACGTTGGTATGTTACTACAATTTATAGCGCTTTAAAGGCTAATGGGAAACAAGATGTTGCTTTAAAAATATATAAAAAAGCACGTAAAAATTACCATTCAGTTACTGCAAATACAGTGGATAAAATGCTAGGGTTGAAAAAGTAATAAGTCAAAAAGGGCTACTTCTCTACTGTTTCAAACAAGGCTTTAAAAGCTTTAACATCATATGGTTTTGCTACAATCTGTTTGTTTGAATTTAGCAAAAAGAAATTTGGCGTTTCTGTTACATTATAATTGGTTGCGTATTGTAACTGCTTATCGTCAAGAGCCAAAACGTGAATGAAATTCTCGTAAAATTGCGTTTCGTCTTTCCATTTTGTAATGGAATCTTCATTTTCCAAACCAATAGCAACTACTTTTATATTCATTGGAGATGCGTCTAAATATTTTTTAAGTTGTGGCATTTCTATTAAACAATGACCACAAGTAGAACTCCAAAAGACAACCAAATACAAATCAGATCCTTTTAAATCGTGTAAGCTTTTTGTTTTACCATCTTCTTCCCACACAATGTTTCGTGCTGTATTACCAATAGTTACTTTTAATTTATCGCCAATTATTTTTTTGAAACTAGCATCGTTTTCTATATTGGGAAACTTATTATATTGCTTTTTAAAAATATAATTTACCAAATTAATATTTTCTGAACTAGCAAATGAGAATAGTAAAGACTTTACAATGCCCAACTTTATTTTTTCATCTTTAATATGCTCTAAAGCCATTTCTATTGCTTCTTTTTGTAAAGATAAAGTAGTTTCCTGATCATCAGAAATAGTTAAATCTATTACAAATTCAATAACGCTATTAATTAATATGGATGATCTTGCAAGTTCTTGATTATTAAAATCTATATAATCAAAATAATGCGCTTTTAATTGAGATAAATATTGAGGAATATCTTTCACCATTTTTTCTGAATAAAACCGATTGTTTGCAACAATAAAATGATGTGCAAATAAACCTTTGGCATCTTGTTCAAATTTGCACTGAGTTTTATTTAATATTTTTAGGTTTTTTTTATACTTTTTTTCTAATTCTTGATCCAGTTTTTTGGAAGTACTTTTAAAATAAGCAACTTGAGTGTTTTCTAATTCAATTTGTAATGGTGTAATAATATCATTGTATTTTTCCATTAAAATGTTCTCTTTGGACTTAGAGTATGTAACCAATTCGTTAGGATGATCTGGATGAAACTCAAAGGTTACATTTTCATTATTATATATAAAATCAATGAATTTATTATTCTCATTATCATATAAAATGCGGTACATTCCTTTAGAAAAATCACTTGGAATAGAAAGGGAAAATTGACCATTTTTAATGTCTGCATTTGCTACAAATTCTTGATTTAAACCATTCAATTTGTACAAAATACACCACGTATAATCTTTGGCTGGTTTTAATGTTCCAATAACAGTATGTTGTGCAAAAATAGTTGCTGAAAAGCTTATTAATAAGAGTAATAGTACTTTTTTCATAATGAATTTTTAATAAAAAAACCCACTATTTGTTTAGTAGGTTTTAATATAAGATTATGTTTTTAAATCTTTTTTTGAATAAAATATTCCTTTAATTTTTTAACATCATACGGTTTAGCAATAATTTTTTTATCCGCATTTAATAGGAAGAAATTTGGTGTACTAGACACACCATAATCTTTTACATATTGATTTTTGTATTTGTTTTCTCCCATAATATGAATAAAATCTTCATAAAAATAAGTTTCATCAATCCAATTGTACTTAGATTCATTGGTTTCCAATCCAATTGCAATCACTTGCACATTGGTTTTTTCTTTTACTAATTTTTGTAATTTTGGTAATTCTTGCAGACAATGCGGGCACGTTGTACTCCAAAAAACAACCAAATAATAATCTTTATCTTTTAAATTATATAAGTTTTTTGACCCTTCTTTTTTATCTTGCCAGATGATGTTTGGTGCTTGTACTCCAACAGTTGTTTTTACCATATCCAATACTGCATTCTTAAATTCATAATCTTGCAATGCAACTGGTAGTTTATTAAAATGATTTTTAACAATCGATTTTATCATTTTGACATCTTCTTTTTGAGCAAAAGTGTACATTATTGATTCTATTACATCTTTCTTTAAATCTATATTGGTGATTTTTGACAAAACCGTTGTAATAGATTGTTCTCTAAGCTTTATTAACTCATTAGGGTCCTTAGAAATGTTCAATACAAACACGTAACTTAAAATACGGTCAATTAATAAAGACGATTGTTTTAAATGTGTATTATTAAAATCAATAAAGTCAAAATAATGTGAACTTAATGATTTCATCAAGCTTTTATTATCTTTTAAAAGTGTCTTAGGAAAATAGCGTTTATTTGCTCTAATGAAATTATAAGCCAATTTTTTATCCGCTTTCAATTCAAAATCATTCTGAATTTTAGTGGCTTTATTTAACTTTTTAGTATATGCTTTTTGGGATTTATCGCTTTTCGTTTTTTCACTGTTTGCAATATAAGCTACTTGTATTGAATCCATACTTGTATTAATTACACTAATATCTTCAATGTATTTTTGAAACAATATATTTTCATCCGATGAAGAGAATTTCACTAATTCGTTTGGATATTCGGGATGAAATTCAAATTCAATATCTTCATTATTATACAAAACATCAATATACTTATTATTAGTATTGTCATATAAAATACGATACATGCCTGCTTTACTGCCTTTTGGAAACGTTAAGGTAAATTCACTATCTTTAATAGTTCCATTGCCAATATATTGCTGACTTACGCCTCTTAATTGATATAGAATTACCCAGGTGTATTTACCTTGAGGTGTCATTTTACCTTTAACGACATTTTGAGAAAATGATGTTATAAATGCAAATAATGTAATGGAAAGGATTAGTTTTTTTAACATAATTAGTTAGTGTTTACTTTACTTTTTCAAATATCATGCCAATTTTTAAAAAAGAGGCTTTAGGAAAAACAAAAATACATATTATAATTCGTATTGCGGTAATATTTGTATTTTTGTCATTAGATTTGTTAAGATGATTGATGTAAAAAAAATAAGAGCCCATTTTCCTATTTTATCCAAAAAAGTAAATGGCAAGCCTTTAGTTTATTTTGATAATGCAGCAACTAGTCAAAAACCACAAGTTGTTATTGATGCTATTAGTAATTATTATGAAAATCTTAATGCAAATATTCATCGTGGCGTTCATAAATTAAGTCAGTTATCAACATCTGCATATGAGCAAACTAGAGATAAAATACAACAGTATTTTAATGCTAAACACAGCTTTGAAATTATTTTTACAAGAGGAACTACGGAAAGTATTAACTTAGTTGCAAGTAGTTTTACGCCACTTTTAAAGAAAGGTGATGAAATTATTATCTCATTTTTAGAACACCATTCCAACATTGTACCTTGGCAATTATTATGCGAACGTACAGGCGCAATTTTAAAGGTAATTCCTATTAATGATAAAGGTGAATTACAACTCGATATTTTTGAAAAATTATTAAATGAAAATACAAAAATAGTAGCTGTTAATCACGTCTCAAACACCTTGGGAACTATCAATCCAATTAAAGAAATAATTGACAAAGCGCATAAATTTGGTGCCGCTGTTCTCATTGATGGCGCACAAGCTACGCCGCATATACAACCCGATTTCCAAGAGCTTAATTGTGATTTTTATTGCGTATCGGCTCATAAAATGTATGGTCCAACTGGTATTGGTTTTTTATATGGAAAAGAAGAATGGTTACACAAATTACGTCCTTATCATGGTGGTGGAGAAATGATAAAAGAGGTGACTTTTGAAAAAACAACTTATGCAGATTTACCACATAAATTTGAAGCTGGCACACCAAATATTGAAGCTGGTATTGCATTTAAAAGCGCCATAGAATATATTGAGAATATAGGTATTGAAGCTATTGCTGCTTATGAATATGAGTTATTGCAATATGCTACAAAACAGTTTTTAGATATTGAAGGTTTAAAAATATACGGAACAGCAAAGAATAAAGCAAGCGTTATTTCATTTAATGTGGATGCTATTCATCCTTTTGATATTGGTAGTATAGTAGATAAATTAGGGTTTGCAGTTCGTACAGGCCATCATTGTACACAACCAATTATGCAATTTTATAATATTCCTGGAACGGTAAGAACATCCTTTTCATTTTATAACACAAAAGAAGAAATAGATAATTTTGTAGTTGCGCTAAAACGAGCAATAGTGATGTTGCGTTGATTCATTATTTTAAACCTTTTTCATATTTCATTGTCTAAGTATTATAACTCAAAATTAGAAACAATGAAAAAATTTATTTCAGTATTTGTCACCTTAATATTCTTAAGTTTTACTTTATCATCTTGTGTTGTAAAACCAAGAGCTTCAAAGCATCATCATTCAAAAAAAGTAGTCTATGTAAAAGCGCCCAAAAAACACAAAATAGTTGTTGTAAAAGGGAAAAAATACTATTATTGGAATGGAAAACATCATCGTAAAACTAGAAAAGGATTTATCGTAATATTTTAATTCAATTGTTTTTTTAAATCCGCAATAAAAGTCATTAAATCTTCCAATTCTACATGATCCATAATCACTATTTTTAACCATTTGTGACTGCCATCGTGTGTGTCTGGAACTAAATCATATTTAGAAACCAGTTCATCAGAAATATTTTTTGAATGTAAGGTTACAATATTCATTCTTGGATGGCGAAAATATTTTACATCTAAGGCATCTAATTGATCGCAAAGCCATTTTGTACGCATCAATAAAATACTAATTTTTTCAAACCAACCATAGGCTCCATACGAGAATAAAATCATCCAAACGGCAATTGCACTAGCTCCTGCTCTACTTCCAGATAATGTTAAATCCATACCACTAACATATTGCGCTTCTTTGGTAAGTACATTTTCAATCAGCCCTTTTTTACACAAAAATATACCAGTTCCATAAGGCGCTTGTAACATTTTGTGTGCATCAATTGTTATAGAACTGATGTTTTTATTTGCCAAATCAACTATTGTTTTCTCCTTATTTATAGGATAAATAAAACCGCCAAAAGCACCATCAATATGTATGCGGAAATTTGCATTATTGGCTTGCAATACAGACGCAAATAAATTTGGATCATCTACAGAACCAAACATAGTTGTTGCCATATTGGACACCACAATAAAATATTTTTTTCCTTTTTTAATTTCCGACGAAACAATATCTTCCAAAACCTCTTTTTGAATTTCACGTGTGTAAAACTCTACAGGCACAAAAGCAATATCTAAATTTAAAATATTAGCACCTTTGGGCATTGAATAATGCGAATCTTCTGAACATAAAATAACAATTTCGTCTTGCTTTGCTTTAAACTCTCGTTTAAATAAATTACGATAAATCCACATAGCTTGTATGTTGGCTTCTGTTCCTCCAGTTGCCATGTAACCATCAAAACTATCATCTTCACATTTAAATATATCAACTGCCAATACTTGTAAAACCTCTCGTTCTAGTTGTTGCGTTCCCTCAAAAGCATGTTCAGATTCTCCCGTTGTATGACAACCAATATGGTTGGGATTACTCACAAAAGAGCGTAACAAAGGCGAATCTTTTAAAAATGGTGCATCGCTAGAAAACACAGTCTCATCGAGTTTTGATGCTGGATAACCAAAACTAATGTCCGTTAAAAAGTTAACGTTTTTTTGTAGAGCATCATCTATGCGTTTATTTTGCTCTGTTTTGGGAATTCGTTTCCAATATTTCATAATGCTTATGATTTAAGTTGCAAAAATAACCAATCGTAAAGTAATAGAAATGATAATTGTTTTATTATTTGTATTTTTATCCTATGAAAAAAATTATGAAATATCTGTTGGTATTTATTATTGGCTTATTGGTTGCTTTTTTTTATTTTAAAAGTCAAAAAAAGAACTACAAGACTGAACAAATTAAGGTGATGCTCAACGAAATAAAAAATGTAAGTAAATTGGTTGTTACCGAAAGTACGTTTAGCGAAATGTACAATTATCAAGATGCTAATAAATACTTTTTTGAAACCGTTTCTTTTGATAAAAAAATTATTCTATCGGTCAATGCAAAAGTACAAGTGTCTTATGATTTATCTAAAATGGAAGTAGAAATAGACTCTATTAATCAACGTGTTATTGTAAAATCAATTCCAAAAGAAGAATTCAATATTTCACCCAATATTTCTTATTTTGATTTGCAACAAAGCACTTTTAATCAATTTTCAAAAGAAGAATTAAACACCATTACGCAAAATAGTATCAAAAAAATTGAAGAAACTATAGATGCCTCTACTTTAAAAGAAACATCCAAAAATAGACTCTTGGAAGAATTACGAAAAATCTATAAAATGACCACATTGTTGGATTGGGAATTAATCGATGAAACCGATACCAAAATAATTCAAAATACATTTAAAGATTAATGGTTTGATTATTGATGCATTCATTCAATAATCTTTAATTCTTTTATTATGAAAAAAATTAGCCTTCTTTTAGTTTTCACAATTAGCATTTTTGCTTGCGATAAAAACAAGTCATTTGATAAAATGAATTCCGTATCTCAAGATATAAAAGCTATGGAAACATCGGTAGTTTATAGTAAAAGAGTGTCCCAAAATGATACAGATTACAAACCAAAAATCATTAAAACCAGCCGTTTAGAATTTGAAACTTCATCGGTTGAAAAAACCTATCAAAAAATACGACAATCCGTCGCTAAAAATAACGGTTTCATACAAAATGATAGAGTTTCTAATGATTATGGGCGTATTGTACGTACATTAATTGTTCGTATTCCGTCACAAAATTTTCAAACCTTAATAGATACCATTCAAAACAATGTAACCGTGTTTGATACTAAAGAAATCTCCTTAAAAGATGTCACCGAAGAATTTGTAGACTTAGAAGCGCGTTTAAAAGCAAAAAAAGCCTTAGAAGCACGTTATATTCAGCTATTAGCTAAAGCGAAAAACGTGAAAGAAATGCTTCAAATTGAACGTGAAATTGCCAATTTAAGAGAAGAAATTGAGGCCAAACAAGGCCGTTTAAAATATTTAAATAACAAAGTCTCTTTAAGTACTATTAATCTTTCTTTTTACGAAATCACTAAAGAAATTAAAACCAAATCTAACTCGTTTTTTAATCGTTTTGGTAAAGCCATTAAAGGAGGTTTTAATAATTTAGGAGAATTTATCATAGGAATCATTTATATTTGGCCTTTTGTAATTGTAATGCTAATTTTAGCTTACTTTATTAGAAAATGGTTTAAAAAACGACATAAATAAACATATTATGAATACATTGAAGAAAACAGGATTGATTGGATTATTTGTTGCTACCATCGGTTTAACCGTATCATTTAAATCTGATTTTTTTGAAATTGCCAAGCAAATAGAAATTTACACATCTCTGTTTAAGGAACTTAATATGTATTATATTGATGAGGTAAATCCTACACAATTAACAAGTGATGCCATTAACAATACCTTAAAAAATTTGGATCCATATACACGTTATTATGACGAACAAGGTGTTGAAGATTATAAAATAAAATCGAGAGGTTCATATGGCGGTATTGGCGCAACGTCTTCTTTTTATAATAAAAAGTTATTTATTCGCGAAGTATATGAAGATTCGCCAGCTGCAATAGCAGGCCTAAAAGCAGGTGATCAAATACTTAAAATTGACGGTATTCAAGTTAAAGATTATGAAGGAAAATCCATTACTTCATTATTAAAAGATTTGCCCGATAGTGATGTGAAAGTGAAAATTGATAGAAATGGTAAAAAAATTAATGCCAAAATAACCAGAGCCACAATTGAGATAGATCCAGTCCCTTTTCATGCGATGATCGATAAAGAAGTGGGCTATATGGCATTTATAAAATTTAATAAAAAAGCCTCCAAACGTGTTAAAGAAGCCTATGATGAATTGAAAGCTGAAGGCATGAAAAAATTAATTATTGATGTTCGGTCTAATCCAGGTGGTTTATTGAATGAAGTGGTGAAAATTGTTAATTATTTCATCCCTAAAGATCAAATTGTAGTGACCACAAAATCAAAAGTTAAAAAATGGAATACAACCTATAAATCAAAAAAAGAACCAATAGATTTAGACATTCCACTAGTGATTTTAATAAATGGACGATCTGCATCGGCAAGTGAAATATTATCTGGTGCTTTACAAGACTTAGATAGAGCGGTTGTTATTGGTGAACGCTCATTTGGAAAAGGCTTGGTACAAAGAACCAGAAAATTACCTTATGGCACACAAATGAAATTAACCATTTCAAAATATTACACACCAAGCGGACGATGCATCCAAGAATTAGATTATACCAACCGAGATCATAAAACAGGTGAAATTCCCAAATTTGATCCAAAGAATAGAACTATGTTCAAAACAAATAAAGGCAGAAAAGTGTATGATGGCGGTGGCGTTGAACCCGATGTTATAATTAACAGACCTGATAAAAGTATTGCAACTAAAGCAATTATAAAATCAAATGCCCTTTTTAAATACGCTCGTGATTATCAATACAAACATAAAACCATAGCAAAACCAGCTGATTTTTTATTAACCGATAAAGATTATGAAAATTTTATAAGCTATATAAAAACAAACGAAACATCCTTTAAAACCGAAGCCGAAAAAAGATTTGAAGACGCTTTTAAAATTGCTGAAAAGGATAAATACGCAAAAGATATACAACAAAGTTACAACGGTTTATTACAAGAAATTTCTACTAAAAAAATAGCAGATTTAGCTATAAATAAAGAAGAAATTACAGCTCTTTTATCCGATGAAATATTAAAACAATTCTATTATAAAAAAGGTGTTTATGAACATAAATTTGCACACGACAACGTGATTAAAAATGCAGCTGATTTATTGAATAACACGTCTAAATATAAAAAGATATTGAAATAAATAATTGACATTTAAAACAATATTTTATAACTAATTAAGTTAATTGAGTAGTTACAACCAAATAAACCTTAAAATAATATTTTATTGCCTATTTTTGTGCAAAATAGAATATGTTAAAACACACAGCTATTAAACCAACCAAGTCACAGGAATCTTCCAATGCCATTGAGCGTTTATACATTACAATGCGCCATTTATTTAATAGAGGGTTTTATAAACCTATGGGTGTTTCGGGAGAAACATTAAGAGAAGCTTTGTTGTTATTACGTCCAGAAATCTACGGTTCTATTGCCGATAAAAAAACAGAGTTAGAAGGTTTGTTATATGTTATTGATCGTTTGCCCGAAGGCATTGAAGAATGCCAATTCATCAATTTAACGGCAGATGAAGGTTTTGCAAATTCGCATTTCAAAGCTATAATACCTCCAAAGAGACGTAGAAATTGCTACCGTATAGATGCGCATCAAATGAATATTGAGATCACTAGAGGACGCTCAGAAATTTATGACATTTTAACACATTTAACCTTTTTATTTATTGAATCGCATAAGATTAAAAATAATGTGTTAATCAATGAAAGTGGCAAAACCATTAGGGAATGGCAAGCGCTTGAAGATGTTGTTTTACATCAAAAAAAATTGACTAAAAATCAGCGTGAAGTTTTATTATCACAAGTAGCTGCAATTTTAGGGCGTACTTTTGAAGAAATTCAAATGGCTGATAAAGATTTTTCAAACCCATCTCAACCCAGCCGCTTTTTTAACATCATATATTGGATGGGGAAACTAGCCTTAAAAGAAACTTTGGAAAACGAAAAACGCAATGTTAAATTCTCAGCAACTTTAAGAGAACGTATTGGACATCACATATATGGTGAAATTTGGGCAGATACTATTAAGGAAACATTAGATAAAAACGGCTTACTAAATAGAGAAATTCATATCATTAGTGCCAACATGCACAGTGTAATGAATAGTATTTATGCACCTATTTTTTTAACCAAAGAAGCACAAACCCATAAAGATATAGCGCTATTTGAATTGTTAAGCGAAAGTGACAATAAAGCCTTACGTAAAAAAGTAAAAAGAGCAGCTTCAAAAATGGGTTTGATTTATATTAAAGACACATCGGGCACCAATATTAATGTACAAATTATAGATACCGAAAAAGTTGATTTTTCAAAATCTAACTATTCTGGCAAAAACAAACCCGTAATTATTGTGATGGATTATGCTTTTGGAGAACAAGCATACGAAACAATGGATGAACTTTTAAAGCCTTATTACTGTACGAAAGGAAAAACACATCATTTAAATGTAAAATCCATATCTATAATGGGTAAAGCAGGTATTTTACAAGGTGGTAAAAGTGATATTATGATTGCGTCGGCTCATTTATATGAAGGTACAGCAGATAATTATCCGTTTAAAAACGAATTGACAAAAGCTGATTTAGAAGGTTATGGAATGGCTATTTATGAAGGTACAATGGTTACCGTTTTAGGAACATCATTGCAAAATAAAAACATTTTGGAATTCTTTAAGAACTCTACATGGAGTGCTATTGGACTAGAAATGGAAGGTGCACATTATCAAAAAGCAATACAAGCAGCATCGCAAATAAGAGGTAATATTAGTAAAGATGTTAAAGTACGTTATGCGTATTACGCATCGGATAATCCGTTAGAAACAGGAAGTACTTTAGCAAGTGGCGGTTTAGGGACTAGTGGCGTAAAACCTACTTATATTATCACTCAAAAAATATTAGAACAACTATTTAACGATTAAAAATATGTCAGATAAAATACCAACACCTCAAAGTGAAGAAGTGGATTTAGGAAAACTATTCCAAGTGATTGGAAACGGTTTTAAAAATATGTTTAATGCCATTGGCAATATGCTAAAATCACTATTACATTATGCTATTTTATTTTTAATTTTCATAAAAAAACATTTTATGAAATTGGCTGCCGCAACTATTTTGGGTGGCGTTTTGGGATATGTTTTGGATATGAATAAAACAGAGGAATATGAGTCAAAAATGGTCATTGAAACAAATTTTGGGAGTGGACATCAATTGTACAGCGAAATAGATCAATTAAATGCGCTTATTAAAAATGAAAAAATTGAAACACTTACACAAATTTTTAATATTTCAAAAGAAGATGCAACAAGTTTAACTGGATTTGTTGCCAATCCTTACGATCAAGAAAATAATTTATTAAAGGAATTTGATTATTATATACAACATACCGATACTATTTACACCAAAGATTTAACCGCTATGGATTATGGAGACAGGTTGGATTTACCCGATTACCGTTTTCAAGAAATAACCGCTTATGCTTATGATAAAAATAGTTTAACAAAATTAGATAAAGGCATTACAACCTTAATTGAAAATGACCATTATAAAAATATTTTAGCCTTAAAAACAAGTGAATTTAAGAATCGAAGAGCTGTTTTGGAAAACAACCTTTTAGAAATAAAAACACTTAGAAAAAGATATAATGATGTGGCTTTAATGAATGCAAATAAAACAACCTCAAGCGGTACAAATATTAGTTTGGCTGACAAACAAAGTAACCGTAATAAAGATACCGATTTGTTTATTGAAACAAATCGTGTTTTAGGTGCTTTAAGATCTTTAGATATCAATCAAGTTAGAGAAGGGTTTATCTCTTCTTCAGTATCAAAGTTTAATATTGGTCAAAAAAATGACGGTTTGTTAAATTTAAAATGGCTACAATTTGCTTTTTATGGAGGTGCATTGATGTTCTTAACAATACTAGGTTTTGGTTTTAACAACTATTTAAATAATTATCAAAAATAAAAGAATGCTAGATTTAAACGGAAAAGCGGTATTAATAACTGGAGGAACAGGCTCTTTTGGTAAAATGTTTACCAAAATTATTTTAAACAAATACCCAAATGTAAAACGTTTGGTTATCTTTTCAAGAGATGAACAAAAGCATTTTAATATGGGAATGGAATTTCCAGATTCTAAATATCCTGCAATGCGTTATTTTATTGGCGATGTAAGAGATAAAGAACGTTTGGTAAGGGCATTTGAAGGCATTGATGTAGTGATTCATGCAGCTGCAATGAAACATGTGCATTTGGCTGAATACAATCCTATGGAATGTATAAAAACCAATGTTTTAGGAGCAGAAAATGTCATACAAGCCGCTCTTGAAGCTGATGTTAAAAATGTAGTTGCCTTATCAACAGATAAAGCTGCCGCACCAATTAATTTATACGGTGCTACCAAATTAACATCAGATAAACTATTTATTGCTGCCAATAATATTAAAGGAAAACGTGATATAAAATTTTCCGTAGTTCGCTATGGAAATGTAATGGGATCTAATGGTTCTGTAATTCCGTTTTTTATTAATAAAAGAAAAGAAGGTATTTTGCCAATTACTGATAAACGAATGACACGTTTCAACATATCTTTAGAAGATGGTTGTGCAATGGTTTTTTATGCCATGGAGCACGCTTTAGGTGGAGAAATATTTGTACCCAAAATTCCATCGTATAATATTGTAGATGTAGCAACGGCTATTTGTCCAGATTGTAAACAGAAAGAAGTAGGTATTCGTCCAGGAGAAAAAATCCATGAAGAAATGATTACCTCATCCGATTCGTTTACAACTTATGATATTGGAAAATATTACGCTATTTTACCACAAACGCCTATTTTTAGTTTGGATGATTTTATAAAGAAATTTGATGCTAAACCAGTGGAACAAGGATTTAATTATAATTCAGGTGAAAATGACGATTGGGAAACGGTAGAAAGTTTACGTGATTTAATTAAAGAATATGTAGATCCTAATTTTACTGTGTAATGACAAAATTCTCCATTCCATACGGACGACAATCCATACAACAAGATGATATTGATGCTGTTGTTAAAACATTGACAGCCGATTTTTTAACACAAGGTCCAAAAGTTCGTGAATTTGAAGAAAAATTTGCCGAATATGTAGGCTCAAAATATGCAGTTGCTGTAAATAATGCCACTTCAGGCTTACATATTGCAGTAGCATCTATGGGATTAAAAGAAGGCGAACGCGTTATTACAACGCCAATTACTTTTGCAGCTTCGTCCAATTGTATTCGTTATTGTGGTGGCGAAGTTTGGTTTGCAGATATTGATCCAGATACTTATTTATTATCCTTAGAAAGTACCCGTAAATTAATAGAATCCAAATCAAAAGGGTTTTTTAAAGGGATTATTCCAGTAGATTTTGCAGGTTTGCCATTAGATTTAGAGGCTTTTAAACAATTAGCCATCAAACATGATCTATGGATAATTGAAGATGCTTGTCACGCTCCTGGTGGTTATTTTACTGATTCTGAAAATAAAAAACAATATTGTGGAAATGGAAACTTTGCAGATATTGGTATATTTTCCTTCCATCCAGTAAAACACATTGCTTGTGGCGAAGGTGGCATGGTAACAACAAATTCTAAAGAAGTATATAAAAAATTGAATTTATTACGTTCACACGGAATTTCCAAAGAGAATATGAGCGAAAATCACGGTGGTTGGTTTTACGAGATGCAAGATTTAGGGTTTAATTATCGGTTAACCGATATACAATCTGCTTTGGGTATTACTCAATTGGCTAAAAACAACGTTGGTGTTGAAAAAAGAAATTCAATTTCTGATAAATACAAAAAGGCATTTAGTGGAAAGGTGAAATTTCAATCTTTACCAAAAGGTATGCTAAACGCACACCATTTATTTGTAGTTGAAGTAGCGAACCGTAAAGGATTGTATGATTTTTTAAGAACACAAGGAATCTATGCACAAATCCATTATATACCAGTTCATACGTTACCTTACTATAAGGAAATTGGCTATGGAAGTGCTGATTTGACGAATGCAGAAAATTATTATGAAAGATGTATTAGTTTGCCAATGTATCCTACTTTAACGAGCGAAGAACAAGAATTTGTAATTGATAAAGTATTGGAGTTTGTAAATGGCTAAACTCTGTATCATACCAGCACGTGGCGGTTCAAAAAGAATCTCCAAAAAGAACATTAAAAATTTCTTAGGGAAGCCAATTATCGCTTATGCGATTGAAGCAGCAATAAAATCCAATCTATTTGATGAAGTCATGGTTTCCACCGATGATGAATCTATTGCAAAAATTGCCAAAGAATACGGTGCAAAAGTTCCCTTTTTACGTTCCAATAAAAATGCAGATGATTTTGCTACCACAGTTGATGTTATTGATGAAGTACTGACAGCGTATAAAAAGGAAAATAAAATTTTTAAACAAGCATGTTGTATTTATCCAACGGCTGTTTTTGTAACAGATAAATTATTGGATACTGCTTTTGAAATGCTTAATAAAAATAATTTTGATAGTGTTTTCCCAGTAATGGAATTCAGTTTTCCAATTCAACGTGCTGTAAAAATAGGCGAAAATCATAAAATCACCTTATTTCAACCAGAATACTTAAATTCAAGATCGCAAGATTTAGAAAAAGCATATCACGATGCTGGGCAATTTTATTGGTTTAATACCGATGTATTATTAGAAAAAGGAAAATTATGGACGGATAACACAGGTGTAATACCTATAAAAGAATCCGAAGGGCAAGATATTGATACGCTAGAAGATTGGAAATTAGCAGAGATTAAGTATAAAATGTTACACGAATAAACAGAAAGTTTATTATGCTTAAAATTTAATGTCATTCCTGTTTTGAAAATAAGCCAAAGCATATCGAAGGCAGGAATTTTTTTTAAAATATCTTTAATTGAAAACAAACATGATGTATAATAATCAAAAAAAACTCCTATTCCGTGCCGATGGAAATTCCTCAACAGGTTTAGGACACTTATATAGAATGTTTGCCTTAGTTGAAATGTATAAAGATACCTATGAATTTATCTTTGTAACCAAAACGAGCTCTACTTTAAAAGTTATTCCTAAAAATTATTTTATTAAATTAATTCCTGCTAATATTGAAATTGAAGATGAACCTACATGGTTATCAGATAATTTTAATCCAAATGAATATATCATCATTGCCGATGGATATCAATTTGTATCAAATTATCAAAAAAACATCAAAGATTTAGGCTATCAATTAATGTATATAGACGATTTAACCACCGAATATATGTATGCTGATATTGTGGTAAATCATTCGCCAAGTGTTGTAGAATCCGATTATAAATCCGAAGCTTATACGCAATTTGTATTAGGAACAGATTATGCTATTTTAAGACCTTTGTTTTTAAAAGCCGCAAGTCAACCTCGTAAAATTGAAAAACTAGATACCGCATTTGTATGTTTTGGCGGCAGTGATATGTATAATTTATCATTGTTAGCAACCCAAGCATTATTAGAATTTGAGAATTTTAAACAGATTTTTGTAGTTTTAGGAGCTGCATATCAACATACGAAATTATTTGATTTAGCAAAACAGCACTCCAAAATAGAAATCATTCAAAACGCTTCTGAAAAAGAGATGATTGCTATTATGCAACAATCTAACTTTGCAATTGCACCAGCAAGTACTATTTTATATGAATTGAGCAGTGTTAAGATGCCTATTTTATCGGGTTATTATGTGGATAATCAGAAAAACATCTATGCCCATTTATCAGCATTAAATGCAATTTATAAAGCAGGTGATTTTAGTAACTATACAAAATCTGATTTTATAAATGAAATACAAAAAATCACTAATAAAACAGATTATTCGAGAATACTTAAACAACAACAATTATTGTTTAAAGGAAAAAGTAAATCTAAATTTCTTTCCAAATTAAACACCTTGAATTTAAGTTTTATCAAAGCTGATAAATCGCATTTACTACCAGTTTTTAATTGGTCTAATGATGTTTTGGTAAGAGAAAATTCGTATCAAAGTGAGCCCATACTTTTAGAAAATCATACTCAATGGTTTAATCAAAAAATAATAAATAAAAACACCTTGTTTTTAATTGCTACAATCAATAACAAGCTAGCAGGAGTTGTTCGGTTTGAAATTGAAGAAGCAAATGCCATAATTGGTATTTTAATCGATGAAAAATATAGAGGTCAACGCTTAGCAATACCTTTTTTAATTGAATCTGCTAAAATTTATTTTAACACCTATAAAAACCCTATTTTTGCATATATAAAAGACAGTAATGTTGCATCCATAAAATCATTTAAAAATGCAGGTTACCATTATTTTAAAACCGAATTGGTTAAGACTGTAAAAAGTTCCATTTATAAATTAGAAGAGAAAGATGTTATCCGATAAATGTTTTATAATAGCTGAATTATCCGCCAATCACGGAGGAGATTTAGAAATAGCAAAAGAAACCGTTCGTGCAGCAAAGCGCGCAGGTGCAGACGCTATAAAACTACAAACCTATACAGCAGATACTATTACTATCGATGTGAAGTCTGATTTATTTAAAATAAACCAAGGAACGCATTGGGACGGACAATATTTATACGATTTATATAAAGAAGCGGCCTTACCTTGGGAATGGCATAAACCGTTATTTGATTTAGCTAAGGAGGAAGGTTTGGTGTGTTTTTCATCACCATTCGATTTTACAGCAGTTGATTTTTTAGAAGAATTGAATGCGCCTATTTATAAAATAGCTTCTTTTGAAATTACCGATATTCCGTTAATAAAATATGTAGCTTCCAAAGGGAAACCTATTATTATATCTACAGGAATTGCTACCGAAGAAGATATTGAATTAGCCATAAAAACTTGTAAAGACGTAGGTAATACTGATATTACTATTTTAAAATGTACCTCAGCATATCCTGCAAAAGCAGCAGATGTGAATTTATTAACAATGGTTGACATTGCAAAACGTTTTAATGTAAATATAGGCTTATCTGATCATACTTTAGGTATTGAAGCGCCAGTTGTGGCAACATCGTTAGGTGCAAAAGTAATTGAGAAACATTTTATACTAGATAAAAAAATTGGCGGAGCA
>JAZGEV010000124.1:0-4574 GCA_036478895.1 Flavobacteriaceae bacterium
AGTTGGAACACAAGACTAACCTCTAAAATAAAATTACCGTTAAAAATAGATTGGCAAACAACGGTTAATTATCGCGGACCACACGAAAACTTTCAAAGTAAAGTAAAACCTATTACAAGTGTAAACTTAGCACTTAGTAAAGATGTTTTAAAAGACAAAGCAACCATTGCTTTAAATGTAAGCGATTTGTGTAACACACGCAAAAGAAGATCCACAACAAGTATCGAAGGGTTTTCTGATATTTATAGCGAGTTTCAATGGCGAGAAAGACAAGTAAGATTAAATTTTACTTACCGATTTAACCAGAAAAAAAGACGCCAAAGAGGACAAAAAAAGAGTATTAGATTTAGTGATGATGGATAATTACAAAGCCTGTAAACCAATACTTTTTATAATTTTAACTCTCTACTTGATTTTATCAATTTTTTTACCTAACTTACTTAACATTAAATATAGTTAATTTAAAAACTAGCCATATTATTAAAGATGTTGTAAAGCATTAGAAGAAAATTCCGTACATTTGTGTAAAATATACGCATAAATGAAAATTCATCAAAATATAAAAGTTGCTGTTGATGCTGTAGTATTCGGATATTCTGACAATAAACTTAAAATTTTACTAATTCAACAGAAATTTGGTTCGACTACAAGCAAATGGGCATTACCAGGTGGGTTTGTAAAAGATACCGAAACACTCGAACAAGCAGTTATTAGAGAACTCAATGAAGAAACGGGAGTAAAAGCCAATTATTTAGAACAATTGTACACTTTTGGAGCAATAAATCGTGACGAAAGAGCAAGAGTAATTTCGATTTCATATATCGCCTTAATAAACCCCAAGAACTATTCTTTAAAAGCAGATACTGATGCAAAAGATACTAAGTGGTTTGATATTAATGATATTCCAAAATTAGCATTCGACCATAATGATATAATCACAAATGGATTAGAGCGTTTAAAAGCCAAGATTAACTACCAACCTATTGGGTTTGAATTACTCAATTCAAAATTTCCTTTTTCTGATTTAGAAAGTTTATATCAAACAATTTTATCCAAAAAAATTGATAGACGAAATTTTAGAAAAAAACTTTTAAGTTTTGAAATTCTACAAGAAACAACAGAGATTCAAAATATTGGAAGCGGAAGACCTGCAAAACTTTTTAAATTTAATAAGCATAAATACAGAGAGTTAGAACGGAATGGTTTTCATTTTGAAATTAAATTTGCGTAATTATTACACAAATACTTTTTTAATTCAAATATTGTATTTACATTTGTGTAAAATTAACGCAAATGATATTAAATTTAGACAATACATTCAGCCCTTATCCAAATAAAAAAGTAATTACTTTTGAAAGTTTTACTTTTTCGGGAGGAGAACCTCACATCAAAATTCTTGATGATTTAAGCACAACAAAAGAGGTTTCGATTACACACAGAATTAAATCATTTAATGATATTGGATTACTACTGATTGCAGTAAATGCTTTAAGAAATATGGAAGTAGAAAAAATAAATTTATTACTTCCCTATTTTCCTGCTGCAAGACAAGATAGATTAATGGTTAAAGGAGAAGCATTATCTGTTAAAGTATATACCGAACTTATCAATAATTTAAACTTAAACTCTGTTACTATATTTGACCCACATTCAGAAATTACACCTGCTCTACTTAACAATTGTATCGTAATTGAAAATTATCAATTTATTGAAAACATAATTAAAACACTCGATAAAAACACACTTTTAATATCGCCTGATGGTGGAGCATTAAAAAAAATATATAAAGTTGCATCACATCTTCAAAATTATGATGTGATAGAATGTTCTAAGTCAAGAAATGTAAAAACAGGAAAATTATCAGGATTTAAAGTTTATACAGATGATTTACACGGAAAAGATTGTTTGTTAGTAGATGATATTTGTGATGGTGGTGGAACATTTTTAGGTCTTGCTACAGAATTAAAAGCAAAAAACGCAGGAAAATTGTATTTAGCAGTAAGTCACGGAATTTTCAGCAAAGGATTAAACGAACTATTAAAAGAATTTGAAATTGTATTTACAACTAATTCTTTTAAAGATATTGAGAATACAAATAAAGTTAAACAAATTAATATTTCAGGAATAATCTAAAACATAAAATTATGAACCCATTATTATACACGGATGGTTACAAAGTTGACCATAGAAGACAATATCCAATCGAAACAACATTAGTATATTCAAATTGGACACCAAGAAAAAGTAGAATTGAAGGTATTGATAAAGTTGTATTCTTTGGATTACAGTATTTCATTAAAAGATATTTAACTCGAGATTTTCAAGAGAACTTTTTTGACAAACCAAAAGCCGAAATATGTAAAAAATACAGCAGACGTATTAATAACTATTTAGGAGAAAATAAAGTAGGAATAAAACACATTGAAGATTTACACGATTTAGGATATATTCCTATGGTGATTAAAGCATTGCCAGAAGGTGTTTCGGTGCCAATTAGAGTGCCAATGTTTACAATGTATAATACATTACCACAATTCTTTTGGTTGACAAACTATTTTGAAACATTACTTTCAACAACAGTTTGGTTGCCTTGCAATTCAGCAACTTTAGCAAAACAATATCGAATAATATTAGATAAATATGCAAAAGAAACGTCTTCAATTCCCGAATTTGTAGATTGGCAAGGTCACGATTTCTCAATGAGAGGAATGGCAGGTTTAGAAGCGTCAATAATGAGTTCAGCAGGTCATTTATTGAGTTTTACAGGAACAGACACCATACCAACAGTTGATTTTTTAGAAGAGTATTATAATGCAAATTCTGATACAGAATTAATTGGTGGTTCAGTTGCTGCTACCGAACACTCTGTTATGTGTATGGGAACAAATTTAGGCGAACAAGAAACATTCAAACGCTTAATAACAGAAGTTTATCCAAATGGAATAGTTTCTATCGTTTCAGATACTTGGGATTTATGGAAAGTTCTAACAGAATATTTGCCAAACTTGAAACAAGAAGTTTTAGCAAGAGATGGTAAAGTTGTTGTTCGTCCAGATAGTGGCGACCCAGTTGATATAATCTGTGGAAATCCAAACGGAAAAACAACAGAAGAGAAAAAAGGAGTAATTGAATTACTTTGGGAAACATTTGGAGGTTTAACTAATGAAAAAGGATACAGAGAATTAGACAGTCATATTGGAGCAATTTATGGCGATAGTATCACACTTGATAGAGCAACTCAAATTTGTGAACGATTAAAAGAAAAAGGATTTGCTTCTACAAATGTAGTTTTAGGTATTGGCTCGTTCACATATCAATACAATACAAGAGATACATTTGGTTTTGCAATGAAGGCAACTTATGGAGAAGTAGCAGGAGAAGGAAGAGAAATTTATAAAGACCCAATAACAGATGATGGAACAAAAAAATCGGCAAAAGGTTTAATGAAAATCATCAAAGAAAATGGAGAATATAAACTAATTGACCAAGTAAGTTGGGAAGAAGAAAAACAAGGAGAATTAAGAGAAGTATATCGTGATGGAAAAATATTAATAGACGAGAAACTAAGTGAAATAAGATTGCGTGTGAAGTAAAACGCTTTACAACAAAATGTATAAGTAATGGCTAAGAAAGTGCAAACCTCAAAGTTTGTGCTTTTTTTGTACAATTGTACTATATCGAAAAGTAGTACTTTCTAATCGCCACTACTCATACATAGAACGTTAAATACAATTATCCAATACAGAATAATTATATTTAAAACTCATAAACAAACTCTTTTTGATATTTAATAAAAGCCTCTTCGGTATTAATATCTTTAAACTTATTAGTTTTAAAAAGTTTTAAAAAAACCTCTAATTGTTTAGCGGTTCTAAAACCAGGTAAAGGTGCTAAAAGACCACCATCTTCTTCAAAAAACAAAATAGATGGGTAAGCACGTATCTGTAAAAAATTGGCTAATTGATGCGAACTATTGCGTTTAAACTCTTTAGCAACATCATAATTAGGATTACCAAACTCTTGACCTTGATAAGTAATTTTTTCATTACCTTCACCATTAAATTTTACTGCATAAAAATTTTGATTTACATAGTTTACTAAATTCTTATTAGTAAAAGTCTGTTTATCTAACAACTTACAAGGACCACACCAATTGGTGTAAACGTCCATTATAATTTTTTTAGGATTGGTTTTTTGGGCTATTAAAGCCTCTTCAAAAGATATCCAATTAATTTTGTTTGTATTTTTTTGAGCAGTTATTTTAACTGTGAAAAGGATAAGTAGCAGTAAGGTAATTTTTTTCATGATAGTGTAATTTTTTAAAAACTGTAAAAAAAATTCCCGCAAAAAGCGGGAATAAATTTTAAGTTTATTTTAGATGTTTGTCAATACTAGCAATCCATTTTTTAGGACCACCTTTTACATAGCCAGTTTTACCTAAAGGCGTAATACCTTTTTTAGGATCATCACCATCACCAACTTCAAAAAGCCAAATTGTAGGATAACCTCTAACACCAAAGGCACTTTGTAAACCTTTATTTTGTTTTTTTAATTCAGCCGACAATTTTGTTTTT
>JAZGEV010000125.1:0-15496 GCA_036478895.1 Flavobacteriaceae bacterium
TACTATTCAACTATTTTAATTTACGATTGTTCCTAATTTTTCACCAGATAATAACTTAATTAAATTCCCTTTTGTATTCATATCAAACACAATGATTGGTAAATTATTTTCTTGACTTAATGTAAATGCGGTAGTATCCATAACTTTTAGACCTTTCTTTAACACGTCATCAAAGGATATTTTATCAAACTTTACGGCTGTTTTATCTTTTTCAGGATCGGAAGTGTAAATACCATCAACGCGTGTTCCTTTTAATATAACATTGGCTTCAATTTCTATGGCTCTTAATACGGCAGCAGAATCTGTTGTAAAGTAAGGGTTACCTGTTCCTCCACCAAAAATAACGACACGTCCTTTTTCTAGATGACGCATGGCTTTACGACGAATAAATGGTTCGGCTACAGCATTAATTTTTATAGCCGTTTGCAAACGTGTTGGCACATCTTCATTCTCCAATGCACTCTGCAATGCTAAGCCATTGATCACTGTTGCCAACATACCCATATAATCTCCTTGCACGCGATCCATTCCTGCACTAGCACCTGCAATACCTCTAAAAATATTTCCTCCACCAATAACAATTGCAACTTCAATGCCTTTATTTACAACATCTTTAATTTCTTGTGCATATTCCTTTAAACGCTTTGGATCTATCCCATATTGACGTTCGCCCATTAAGGCTTCACCACTTAGTTTTAATAAAATTCTTTTATATGACATTTTAATATTTTTGTTATGCAAATATAGTAAATAGAATGCTAGTAAAAAACTGAGTTCAATGTTTCTAGCGCATAAAAAAGGCAACCATATTTTGATTGCCTTTTATCTTAATTAAAAACTTAATTTATTGTTTATTAGATTTTCTCTTTGTAGAATAATTTATTTTAAGTGCATTAATTTCTCTCAACTCTTGTTTAATATCAAATATTGTCCCTACTTCGGTTCCAACATCTGCCTTTATTGAGGTTGTTAATTTATTAATATCACTTTGATGTACACTAGCACGTTTCTGTAAAATATAATTTTGAACATCTTTTACAGAGGTTACTAATTTATCATTCAATTGAATTTGATCACCTTTACGTCCGGTTTTTGATTTTCCAACATAAATATAACTTACCAAACTTTTATTTTCCAACTTCTTTACTTGAGTTGCTTCTGGCAAAACAGGTGTTTCAATTTTCAAATCTGATGAACGCATTACCGTTGTTACCATAAAAAAGAATAATAACATAAATACAATATCAGGTAATGATGCTGTGTTTACAGCAGGCATATCCTTTTTCTTTTTGTTAAATTTAGCCATGTTTTTCTAAAATTTAGTAGGTTCTGCTTCAGATATAATCATAGGATACATACCTTTCACTTTTTTATATTTCTCTTTATAAGATTCTTTTTTACGATCTGACAGTTGGTCATCCTCAGACTTTTCTTTTAAGTCTGCATAGCTCATACCATACAATTCGTTTGCACTTCTATCTAACAAAAAGTTATAAGCGGAAACCAATTCATCTTGCACTCGTATATAAGCGCCATAATTGGTGTTTCTAGCACTTTCTAAAGAAATGACAGCTTTGTCTGGATGATCAGAAGATGTTGGATCTTTTTCACCTTTACAATAGGTGCAATCTTCCTTTTCTGCGTTCTTTCCGCCACCATTATCTAAGAATTTTATAGCTGCTGGTTTTACATCTTTTAAATCAATATATGTATCACCTTCCATTAAGATCGTTCCCGATTTATCAAGAGTAAGTACTAAAATATTTTTCTCTTTAATTATTGGTGGCTTTTCAAGAGGATTAGGTTTCTCAGGTAACTTACGAGAGATTCCTGCATCTACATCCATTGTTGTAGTTACCAAGAAAAATATTAGTAATAAAAAGGCAATATCCGCCATGGATCCTGCATTAATTTCTGGAATCTGTCTTCTTGACATAATATGTTATTTAAATAATGATTTAAGTGAATCGAAAATAAACCCGCCAAAAGCAATGATTCCAAGTATTGCACTTAATACAATCCCTGTACTTACCCTTTTGGATAATTTACTTCCTTCTTCAGCAAGCATTTTACCATCGGTAGCAATCACTTGCTCAGAACCTGCAAATAATGTAGATATAAAATACAATGCTACAAATGCTACAATTCCAATAATTGTTCTCTTTAAATTCTTTGGGTGTTTAATGACATCCCATATTATAAAAGCAACAATAAGTAGACCTACTAAAATCAACATCCATTTTGTTAATCCCATAAACGGAGCTACTTGATCATTTAGTGCGGCGTTTAACACATCTGCTTCTTCCTTTGATGTATTTAAAGTTGGTACTTTTAAAATAGAAACTTTATACAAAAGGTAAGCTGCAATAACACCAATAACTGGAATTATAATTTTAAATATTTTTGATATTTTTTCCATGTGTGCTTATTTTTTATATTTAACTAATAAATCTACTAACGAAATAGAAGCATCTTCCATACCATTTACAATACTATCTACTTTTGAGATAATATAATTATATAATATCTGTAAGATAATTGCTACAATTAAACCAAATACGGTTGTTAATAATGCTACTTTAATACCACCAGCAACTACTGCAGGAGAAATATCATTTGCTACTTGAATAGAATCAAATGCGCCAATCATTCCAATTACTGTACCCATAAAACCAAGCATTGGTGCTAGTGCAATAAATAATGATAACCAAGAAACATTTTTCTCTAATTTACCCATTTGAACACCACCATATCCAATAACTGCTTTTTCAGCAGCTTCAATACCTTCGCCATCAGCAACTCTAGACAATCCTTGATAAAAGATAGACGCTACTGGTCCTTTAGTATCACGAGCTACATCTTTTGCAGCTTCAATACCACCATCTTTTAACGCTTCCTCTATACTGTCAACTAATTTATCATTATTTTGAGACGCCATATTTAAATAAATAATACGTTCAATAGCAATTGCTAAACCTAATATTAATGCTAAAAGTACAATACCCATAAAAAATGGCGTTCCTTCTATAAAATATCTTTTTAGTATTTGCATTGAAAATCCAGCTGGTTCTGCAGCGGCACTTGCTGCATCTTGAGCAAAAGTTTGTGTTCCTATTAACATTACACTTGTAACTGTTAAAATTGTAGATAATTTTTTCATTTTCTAATTTGAGTTTTAATTAATTTATTATGGGTTAAATATACAAAATTTATTTAATGTGCAAATTTTTATGCGGAGAGAATGGGATTCGAACCCATGTTACAATCTCTCATAAACACGCTTTCCAAGCGTGCGCCTTAAGCCGCTCGGCCACCTCTCCTTAATGCAATTTACACTATTAAGAGTGCCAAGTAACAAAAAAAAAAGGAGTTTAGAAAATTTTATCGTCATTCTTTATTAACTAAAAAAGTAATTAATAACTAAAATATTATAAATCAGTCATTTCTCCACGCAAAGGTGTTTCAAATGTTTTTTTAAAATTCTTAATGTCTATTTCAACACCTAATAAATACATTAATTTAGCTATAGCAGATTCGGTTGTAATGTCTTTACCACTAATTACTCCAATTTCTTTTAATTGTATACTAGTTTCGTATTGTCCTAAAATAACTCGTCCACCAACACATTGTGTAACGTCAACTATTTGAATACCTTTATGAATAGCTTGTTTTAATAATTCAATGAATCTTGAGTTTGTTGATGTATTCCCAGATCCATACGTTTCCATCACCACGCCTTTTAATCCTTTTATGGACAATATCGTTTCTACAACTTGCAATGACATCCCTGGAAAAAGTTTTAATATCACAATTTGATCATTTAACTTTTTACGCACTTGCAGTGTTTTTTGTTTTGTATTTTGATATAATAATCGATGTTCAAATTTTAAATGCACACCACTTTCTGCCAATGCAGGATAATTTGGCGAATTGAATGCTTCAAAATGTTCTGAATTAATTTTTGTTGTCCTATTAGCACGATATAATTTATATTCAAAATACAAACACACTTCAGACACTATCGGTTTTCCATTCTTTTGCGCTGACGCTATTTGTATTGCTGTTATTAAATTCTCTTTAGCATCGGTTCTTAAATCACCAATAGGCAATTGCGATCCTGTAAATATCACAGGTTTACATAAGTTCTCAAACATAAAGCTAATTGCCGATGCAGTGTACGACATTGTATCACTTCCAGTAAGCACCACAAACCCATCAACATTTTGATAATTATCTTCAATTATTGTTGTTATTTTAATCCAATGTTTAGGATCCATATTAGAAGAATCTATTGGTGTTTCAAAACTAATGGTCTTTATAGTACAATCTAATTGATTTAACTCTGGAATACGTTTTTTTAAATTACTAAAATCAAAAGCTATCAATGCATCGGATTTATAATCTCGCACCATTCCAATTGTTCCGCCTGTATATATAAGGAGTATGTTTACTTTTTTTGCCATTTTAACTGTCCTAATTTATTTGGTATAATTTATGCTGTAAAATTAAGGAAATAATGATTTAAAATTGTTATTTTAAAATAAAATACTAATTTTGAAAATAAAACAAAAATATTATGAATATAGGATTTATATTAATAGGTGCAATTACTTTAATTGGGACAATAGTCCAAAAACGTTTAAAAAGTAAATTTGCAAAATACTCTAAATTACAATTACAAAACGGACTTACTGGTAAAGAAATTGCAGAAAAAATGCTTGGCGATCATCAAATCTATGATGTTAAAGTTATTTCGGTTAAAGGTCGTTTAACTGATCACTACAATCCAAAAGACAAAACAGTAAATTTAAGCGAAGCTGTATATAGTGAACGTAATGCGGCTGCAGCTGCCGTTGCAGCACACGAATGTGGACATGCAATACAACATGCGGTTGGCTATTCTTGGTTACAATTACGTAGTAATATGGTGCCAACTGTAAATGCTTCTGGAAAAATAGCTCAATTTGCCATCATTGCTGGCTTAGTTCTTGTTTCCACTTTTCCTCAATTATTACTCTTAGGGATTTTATTATTTGCTGCAACCGTCGCTTTTAGTTTTGTAACACTTCCTGTGGAATATGATGCAAGTAACAGAGCTTTAGCATGGTTAAATACAAGTAATATGTTAACTGATAACGAACAATACGGCGCAAAAGACGCCTTAAAATGGGCTGCAAGAACTTATGTGGTTGCTGCTGTCGCCTCATTAGTTACCTTAGCTTATTATTTAATGGTTTATATGAACCGTAGATAAACTTTTACTAAACATTTTAAAATGAATTCAAATCGCTAAATTTTTATTTGGCGATTAATTTGTTGATCCAGAGAAATGAATGTTTCGGTACGTGCAACGCCATTAATTTTCTGTATTTTACGATTCAACACACTCATTAAATGTTCATTATCTTTACATAATATTTTAATAAATATACCATAATTTCCTGTTGTATAATGACTTTCAATAACCTCGTCAATTTCATTTAAACGTTTTATAGCCTCGCCATATTTGGTACTATTATCCAAAAATATACCAACAAATGCTAAGGTTTTATAACCTAATATTTTTGAATTGATCACAAATTTAGAACCCGAAAGCAAGCCACTCTTTTCTAATTTGCGCAAACGTTGATGAATTGCAGCACCAGAAATACCAACATCACGAGCAATTTTTAAAATTGGCGTTCGTGCATCTTGCATTAAATGATTAAGTATAATCTTATCAATACCGTCTATTTGTAAGGTTTTTATATTCATTTTGTTTATATTTAAAACAAAAATACTGTTTTTAATAAACAAATTAATGTTTAACTCATATTATTTATTAATAAAACCGATAAACGAATCAAACAGACCGTTAATCGAATAATTCGACTACTTAATAGAATTACCTATTTAAAAATCAATAATTTAATATAGATTTGATTATTCTAAAAATTGTTTAGAACAATTATATTGAATTAAGAAAGTTGTTAGTTTGCCACATATAAAAAAGTAATAAATTTTGTATGTGGCTTTTTTTATAAATATAATCAAAACACCTTTCCTTTAAAAAAGTATACCGTTAATGGAATAAAACATCTTGTTTGTATAATTAACCTATTTTAAATGACTGCTTAAAGCTATTTTTGTTTTATACTTTAATTATTAGATGTTCCCAGAATTTTTACATATCGGAAATTTTACTATATACTCTTATGCTTTATGTATAAGTGTAGGCACTCTGATTGCTAGTATATATACTAAACGTAGAGCAAAAAAAGAATTAGGCATAAAAGAATTATCTAATACGTTCTTTTATATGGTGTTTTTAGCAGGATTTATTGGTGGAAAACTATTTTACTATCTAGAAAGGCCTTCTTATTTTTTTGAAAACCCATCATTAATGGCAAAGAATTTTTCAAGTGGCTTTGTTTTTTACGGTTCTTTTGTTTGTATTATTCCATTTGTAATATACTATTTAAAAAAACAAAAAATTTCAATATTACCTATGCTAGATATTTTAGCAATTGCAACTTTAATTGTTCATTCCATCGGCAGGCTTGGATGTTTTCTTGGCGGATGTTGCTATGGAAAACCAACAGAATTGAGTATTGGTATAAAATTTCCAAAAACCTACGGAACTGCTGTTCATCCATCACAATTATATGAGATTACCGCTTTACTACTAATTATGGGCTTGCTTTTTTATCTTAAAAAAAGACAAACATTTAAAGGGCAACTATTCTTTGTCTATATTATTAGTTATGCTTTTGCTCGCATTTGTTTAGAAATTTTTAGAGGTGACAATCGAGGGTTTATCATTGACAACTTAGTATCTCACTCCCAATTTATTGGCATTCTTTTAATAGTATTAACCTTATTTATATATAACCATTTTAAAAACAAATTATTAACACAAAAAACAATATTATGAAACAAGTCAAAACAATTTTTAAAGCAGTAACTCTAATCTCTTTATTTACAATTTTTCAAATCACATTTAGCAGTTGTAGTGATGATGATGATCAAGGAAACGACGATCAATGTACCTATCAAGGCTTTGCAGAAATTCCTGCAGACACCTCAACTTCAATTCCCGAAGCTGATTTAACAACAGATTTTTTCTACACATCCAGCAATGGTCCAGAAGTAGAAATTTACGAAAATGCAAATCCAGGTGATTTTCATTTAGTTACAACAACCGTAACTGCTGGTTCAACTGGTCCTGGTCAATTACAATTTAATGGTACATTACATACCGTAACAGTAGAATGTATAGAAACTGGTAGTGCCGTTGGCGATTCTATGCGATTTAAAACATCGGGTTCTGTAAATACAGAGTTTTGTGTAGTCATAGATGTTTATCATTAATCTTAAAAAATTATTAAAATGAAAAATCAATTATTTAAAACATTTTTACCCGTTTTGTTAATTCTATCTGCCATTACTTTTTTAGGTTCAGGTTGTGGTGGTGATGTGCCACCACCAGAAAACAATTGCTCTAATGGGATCAGTTATAAACTAGATGGATCTTTACTTAGTTTTCAAAATTCTAGTATTACTGCTGAAATAGTAACAGATGGCGCAATAGGTAAATTCTACGATATTTGGACTGATGAAAATGATGATTTCTATTACCATTCAACCATCACGGAAACAGGTGAAACTGCCCCTTTTGCAACCAATTGGTTTGTATTAAATGATGTCGCAAATATCATTACTTTTAATGGAGAACCTACTGTGAATATTCAATTTACAATTGACCAAGGCGCTAATGCTGTTGGTGATCAAGTGACCATCTCTTTTTCTGGAACTTATGATGATTCCTCTGGTGTAAACCATACAATAACCGAAGGTGTTATTTGTACTACAATTGATGTAGCAAATTAAAAAAATTTATAATTTAAATGTTAAAAAATAAATCTAAATTATTATGATGTACTTTATCTAGATCTTATCAAAATAACCCTACAATTATATTAGATTAATTTCTTAATTTTAACCATTATAAAATGATGTACAAAAAACTCCATATCACTATAATAATATCCATGATATGGAGTTTTTCTTTTGCCCAACAATTCACAAATTATTCTACTAAAGATAGCTTACCAAGCAATCACATTTATAGAATAACGCAGGACTCTAAAGGATTTATTTGGTTTATAACCGATAAAGGCATAGTTAAATATAATGGTACCGATTTTAAAACATTTACGACTCGCGAAGGCTTGCCTACCAATGATATATGGAATATAACTGCTACTCCTAATGGGAAAATTTGGTATTTTTCTAAATCTCCAAAAATTGGCTATATAGAAAAAGATAGCGTTTACAATTTTTCAAGTACGATAAAAGACGAAATATTAAACCCAATGAATCGAAATATTGTTAATAATGAGATTACATTTAACAATTCCTTAGGTCATTATAAATTAGAAAACAAACAATGGAAAAAGCATCCTGTTTTTGGTAGTTTTTCTAAACTAAAACAGTATTGGACGTATTTAAAACACCCTAAGTTAAAACGTTTTCAATTTTCTAATGATACTCTTTTTTTAATTGATAAAAATAACCATATACTAAAAAAAGTTAAAAACATCTTCAACATACAACTTGCACATACACGAGGACAAATAAATGATAGTACGTTTGCTTGGTTGTCCGATAAGGGGTTTATCTTTTTAAATTTAAATAATTTTGCATTTAAAACCGCTGATTTTAAAGATGTTATAGACATCAAAAAAACTAAATATGCGCGATTCCATATCGTAAATAATCAAGTGCAAATAACAGGTAAAGGTTTTGTTGCTCAGTTAGACAAAAACTATGATTTTGTTAATACACATTACATTCCTAAAGATCTTAAAGCACATTTTTCATTTATAGACAAACAAGGGAATGTTTGGGTTGCTACATTTACTAATGGCGTTTATAAATTACCCAAGTCCAAAATAAATGCCACTTACAATTTAATTGATGAGAAAGTTGGTAAAGTAAAAAAAATAGACGGGCAATTAATTACAACTGTTCTAGATAAAGGGTTCTATAAATATAACGAAATTTCAAAACATTTTGATCTTTTGTATAAAGAATCCAGTTTTCCCTATGGCGCATACCAAATAAAAGAATTAGATAAAAAATATTTTATCACACATGACAGAATTACAACCATACATAAGCAAAAAAAAACAGTTTTAAAAGCCTTAAAAAAGCATAATTATTTAAATGAAACAGCACGTCAATTAGTGTATCATAAAAACTACTTATATGGTAATTTTACTTCAGGATTAAACAAACTAAGCCCAACAGATTTAACTATAAATAAAATCTATTTCTTTAATGGAATTCGCACATTTAGTTCTTTTAAAAAAGAACTAATTATTGCCACTTCAAATGGTTTAAAAATTCTAAAAGGTGATAGTATTACAGGAATAAAATCATCTAATAAATGGGCTAATGATTTTTTTAAAAAACCAAATTTAAGCCTAAACAAACTAGATGACAACACACTCTTAGTTGGTACAGACGGCTTTGGCGCCTTTACTACAGACTTAGAAAAAATCACACCTATTAAAGGCACAGAATATTTAATTATAAATAACTCCTATAAAGATGGAAATGATTTATGGCTTGCAACAAATAAAGGTGTTTTACATTATCAAAAAGAGAACAAAACCTATTCTTTAATAAATACGTATAATGAAAATGATGGCTTGCTTCTTAAAAATGCAAAATCTGTATTTGCTACTAAAAAAAACTTGCTCATTAGTAGTAATAAAGGCATAGTTACCATACCCAAAATCAAAAATAATAACACTAATTTCTTAGATATTTATATTTCTAAAGCAAATTATAACGGTAAGAGACTCAACAAAGAGACATCTAAATTCTCAAAAAATAATACTGTGAATTTTTCAATATCAAGTATTGATTTTAGTGAAGAAAAAAATACCTCTTTTCAATATAAACTAGATCCTATTCAAAATAAATGGATCAATTCTACGTCAGCTAATTTTTCTTTTACCGATTTATCTCCCAATAAATATACGCTATTTATTAAAAAAAACACATTGCAAAAAACATATCAATTTACTATTTCACCGCTTTGGTATCAAACATTAATTGCAAAAATTGCAATTACTATATTGAGCCTACTTTCCTTGTTTAGCTTTATTTATTTTTTACGTAAAAAAGAACTTACAAAACAGGCTGCAAAATTAAATGCAGAAAAAAAACTAGCCGATTTTGAATTACACGCTTTAAGAAGTCAAATGAATCCACACTTTGTATTTAACTCATTAAATGCAATTCAATATTACATAACCAATAATCAAAGTGACTTATCAGAAAAATATTTGGTTAAATTTGCACGATTAATTAGAATGTTTTTTGACTTTTCGCATAAAAAAGAAATCTTATTATTTGAAGAAATACAACTTTTAAAAGGCTATTTGGAAATTGAGCAGATGCGTTTTGGTAAAAATTTTAAATTTAAGTTTCATATAGATTCAAGTTTAGACTTGCAAAAAAATACTATACCTACAATGTTACTACAACCTATTGTAGAGAATGCTGTAAATCACGGTATTTTTCATAATAATGGTAACGGTTTAATTGAAATTTTCTTTACTTATATAGATGATAAAACTTACGAAATTAATATTAAAGATGATGGCGTAGGCATTCATAAATCAAGAGAGATACAAGAGAATTCATTAAAAAAACAATTGAAAAATGGTGTGAAATCCACCAAAGTTTTAAACGAGCGTATTACCTTATTAAATCAAGCACAACTTTGGCAAGTAAACTATAAACTAATTGACAACTCAAAAGATAAAAAAGGCACTATGGTTCAATTAATTTTCAAAAAAAATGACTAAAATAAAAGCAATATTAATTGATGATGAGCAAAAAGCTTTAGACAGCTTACATCTTAAAATAAAAAAGTATTTTCCAAATATTGAAATACTTAAAACGGTTTCTAATCCCGAAAAAGCAATTGTACATATTAATGAATTAAAACCCAATTTGGTTTTTATTGATATAGAAATGCCTGTATTGAGTGGTTTTGATGTGTTGTCAAAAATTAATAATCCTAATTTTGAAATAATTTTCGTTACGGCTTATAACAATTATGCCATTGAAGCTATACAGAATTGTGCCATTGGATACGTTTTAAAACCTATAGATAATGATGAACTAAAGAGTGCTATAGAAAATGCCATTAAAAACATCAATCAAAAAACTGCCTTTGAAAAAAACATGCAATTGCTAGAGCGCCTCTCTGGTAAAACAAATACGAGTATTGCAATTCCATCTCAAAAAGGTTTAAGTTTTATTAAAACTGAAAATATTATTCGTTTTGAAGGTATTGATGGTTATACTAAAATTATAATGAAAAATAAAGAAGAATTATTAAGCTCATATAACATTGGTAGGTTTGTGAAATTATTAGATAATAATTGTTTTTTTCAATGTCATAAATCACATCTTATTAATTTAAATTTTATAATCTCTATATTAAAAGAAGGCAGCATTGAATTATCAAATAAATCACACGTTCCATTATCAAAAGGGAAAAGAACTTTACTTTTAGAAAAAATGAACTGTTTATAATTTTTTTAATAATTGCTGAGCTTTATCATAATCGTCAGCATCTTTGGGGATTAATTTTGCAAAACTAGTAGAGTTTTCATAATCTTCCTGTTTCAACTTACTTAACGCCAAGTACCAAATTGCCTTATTAACATATACAGACTTTCCATTTTTTATTTTGGTGAAAATTTTCTCAGCCAACTCAAATTTATCTTGTTCCAACATACATATCCCTAAATACAATTGTAATTCTACTTTTGTTTTATCTGCAACTGTAAGTTTTTGTAACTTGTTTTCTGCCAAAACATAATCTTTACTATTAAATGCCTTTTGTACTTCAGAAAAAACTGAAACAGAATCTCCACGAACTACCAAATCCATTGATTGGTGTGTTGCAAAATCGTTATATGTTGGTTTTCCTTTTTGTATAAACAACAAACTAGTAAACATTACCAAACTTGCCGCTACCAAAAATTTACTCACATTACTTAATGTAAATACTTTAGTTTTTTTCTTTTTATCTGTAAAAGATTGTGAATTATTAGTACGCTTTAAAGATATTTTTCCTAAATCCTCTAAAGTATTGCGTAGCTCATTCTCTTCTTTATGCAATTGTGCTCGAGAGGACAATGTGTTATTTATAGCTTTATAGACTGATACTTCTTCAGCAAAATCTGCATCATTATTTAATTTTTGGTTAAATAACTCCAAATCTTGGCCTTGCAATTCGCCTTGCAAATATTTTTCAATGTCTAAATAGTCAAATGTTTTCATCTCATAAAGTGGTTAAAGGTTGGTATCTTGATGAATTTCGAACCATTTTTGTTAATTTGCCAATACATTCCGATTTCTTTTTTCGGGCGTAACCATAAGTAACTCCAAGTATTTCAGCAACTTTCTCCATAGATTTAATTTTAAAAGCTACATCCAATAACTCTTTACATTTTCCACCTAAAGCAATTAATTTCTCTTCGAATAATGAAGATCTGTTTTCAAACATTTCGGTTTCATTTGCAATGCGTTGTTGTTCATCACTTATAGATGTAATCTCTTCTATAATTGTTACCCCTTTTATTTCTTTTTTATTTATTTTATTTAACCACTTACGTTTACATAATAAGTAGAAATATGCATCAAACGGACAAGTAAGAATAAAATTCTTCTCCTTTGCCTGATGAAATATAGTAATTAAGGTCTCTTGTATTATATCTTGAGCATCATCATAATTACCACTATTTTTAGTAATGTAACCAATAATTTTTCCAGAGTATTTTTGATACAATTCACCTAAAACTCTATTATCATTATTAACTAATGCGATAATGTATTTATGATCTTCGTGAGGTTTCTTCTCCATTAATAATAAAATATAAGGCTAAAATAAGGAAAAAGGATGAGCATTTATACTTTTTTTTAAAAGAATAGGTAACAAAAAGATAGTAGAATGTATATATAGTTGAATCAATTAAAAAAACATAAATTATGAACACAGCACTATTAAATTTCACAAATCCGAATAACAGTAAGAATGTGATCCAAAGAAGCCTATTTAGTATAGTATTAGTATTAATCAGCATTTTATTTTTCACCAGTTGCGAGAGCGATGAACAAGAGGAACAAAAAGCAGATGGCGTTGCATTACAAGATCGTTTTGCAAATAACAGAAAAAATGCTGTACAAACTTTTAGTATTGATGGTTCTGAAAATCAAAAATTAGATGGTAATGCAGGAACAATAATTATAATACCTGCAAATTCTATTGGATTAAATGGTGTCCCAACTACAGGCGTTTTTGAGATTCAGCTTATCGAAATTTATAATAAAACAGATATGGTATTACAAAACATGAGTACCAAAGGTGAAAAACCAAATGGAGATGAAGAACCCTTAACTTCTGAAGCTGAATTTTTTATTAACGCTACCCAAAATGGCACACAATTAGAAGTGCTTTCTCCAATAGAAATAAGAAGTGTTGGCGTGCCAACAGGTCAATACGTTGCAATGAAAGTATTTAGAGCTGGTGACAGCTTACAAGACAATGACCTTTGGAAAGAAGCTGATGAAAATGGCGACAACGTTACCGATGATGCTTTCCCTGGAGAAAACAATAATAATCCAACTAATATGACCATTTACAATGGTTTTACTATTACAGGTTTTGGCTGGTCTAACTTAGATATTTGGGGAAACTCAACATCACAACTTACCACACTTTTTGTAGATGCACCAAGCGGATACAATCTTACAAATTGTGCAATTTTCATCTCTTACGATGGCTTTAACGCAATGACAATAATGGATAGATATGACAATGCAACCAATTTATTTACAGAACACTTTGGAAGAGTTCCTGTTGGACAGGAAGTGCATTTTATAATGATGGCAGATATTGGTGGACAATTACATTACAGTATACAAGCATCTGTAATTACAACAAATCATACCGAAATCATAACAAACTTACAACCTATAAGTGAAAGTGCTTTCACAAGTTTATTGAACACTTTACCATAAAAGTTGTAAAATAATAACTGAAAAAATTGCTATTTGTTGGTTTTTAGAAAAAGTATTCTGATGAAAATTGGAATGCTTTTTCGCATTAATAATTAATATTATGTCACAATCGACAAGCTTAATGCACTTTAATAAATTTTATAATTTGTTTCGTATTTCAAAATACTCAATATAAACTTAAGACGAGAACACATTTTTAAAATAATTTGTTTTAATAGGTAACAAAATACAGCATTCATTTATATATAACTGAACATAAAAACTTTAAAAATGAAAACAAAAAAAATGAATTACGCAAACCTGAACAATAGTAAGTTTGTGAATGTCTCAAAAACAGTATTAACGCTACTTCTTGTTGCTATTTTTGGCTTAACAAGTTGTAAAAGTGATGAAAACGATCAAGAAGGTCAAGATCCAGATGGCGCAGCGCTTGGGCAAATGTTCCAAGATAATAGAACCAACAACACGCAAACTTTTATGATAGATGCATCAACTGGAGGAACGGTTACAGGATCTCAAGGTACACAAGTTACTTTTCCTGCAAATTCAATTGGTTTAAATGGCGTTGCCGTAACTGGTAATGTAGATATTGAGCTTGTTGAAGTTTATGACCGAGCAAGTATGTTATTAAACAATATGCCAACATCGGGTAAAAAACCTAATGGCGATGAAGAAGCCTTAAAATCGGCTGGTGAATATTTTATAAATGCCACTCAAAACGGAACAGATTTAGATTTATTAGCGCCTGCACAAGTACAAAGCAGAGGTGTTGGATCTAATGTCCCAGAAGCAATGAATATTTTTAGAGCTGGTGATAATGTAGAGGATTTAGATCTTTGGGAAGAAGCCGATGAAGATGGTGATGGCATTACAGATGTAGGTGGAATGGGCGAAAGAGAAACCGCAAATGGATTCGAATTCTTTTACCTTTTTGATATTAGTAGTTTTGGTTGGGCAAATTTAGATCGTTGGTATAATTACACTGGCGCTTTAACTGATATTTCAATTGATGTTCCAGATGTGTTTCACGGTACAAACTGTGAAGTTTACTTAACTTATGATGGTGAACCAACAGCATTAGCAAGAATGGATATTTACGATGCGCAAACTGGCTTGTTTACAGAGCATTATGGAAGAATTCCAGTTGGACAAGAAGTCCATATAATATTAGTTGCAGAAATTGGAGGCGTGCTACATAGTACAATACAAGGAACGACTATTGTTGACAACCACGTTGAAACTATGGCTTATCCACAAGCCACTACACAAGCTGCTTTAACTACGGCAATTAATGGATTACCATAAAAATTCTCTTAAGTAGTAAAAAAAGCATTTTAATGAAAATTAAAATGCTTTTTTAAGTATATTTATTTTTTGAAGATTGAATCAAAAACACATTTAATCA
>JAZGEV010000126.1:0-41374 GCA_036478895.1 Flavobacteriaceae bacterium
TTTCCCCATCATTTTTTAAAATTAATTGAAAGCATTTTTTATCGTAATCAATAAAATTAATAAAAAAGTAAGAGAAGCTGTTTTTTTATATGTCAATGTGACATAATATGATAATTGGCAGTACTTTTGCATTTGAAAATATAAAACTAAATACCATGAGTGAAGATATAAAAGACGATTCAAAAGAACTAGAAAAAGATTCTGTTGAAAACCAACAAGAAAATCAACAAGAAACACAGGAAACAGTAATAGAAGAGCCAACGGCAGAAGAATTAGTAGCTGTTGAAAAAGATAAATTTTTAAGGCTTTTTGCTGAATTTGAAAACTACAAAAAAAGAACGTCAAAAGAACGAGTAGAACTTTTTAAAACAGCTAATAAAGAAGTAATGACTGCCATTTTACCTGTATTAGATGATTTAGAGCGTGGCATTGTAGAAACTAAAAAAGTAAAAGAGAAAGATTTATTAAAAGGCATGGAGTTGATTAGTAATAAACTAATGTCAATTTTAAATCAAAAAGGTTTACAAAAAGTTAATGCCAAAAAAGGCGATACATTTGATGCTGAAATCCACGAAGCAATAACACAAATACCTGCACCAACAAAAAAAATGGTAGGTAAAATTATTGATATTGTAGAGGTAGGATATCAATTAGGAGAAACAATAATAAGATATCCAAAAGTAGTTGTTGGGAAATAAATTTAATATTTGCCACGCAAAGAAGTAAACAAACTATGTCAAAACAAGATTATTACGAAATATTAGGCGTTACAAAATCGGCTGATAAAAAGGAAATAAAAAAAGCATACCGCAAAAAAGCAGTAGAATTTCATCCAGATAAGAATCCGGGTAATAAAGCTGCCGAGGAAAAATTTAAACAAGCAGCAGAAGCTTATGAAATATTAAGCGACGATAATAAAAAAGCACGATACGATCAATACGGCCATGCAGGATTCGAAGGACCACAAGGTGGTGGCGGATTTGGTGGTGGCGGTATGAATATGGAAGATATATTCAGCCAATTTGGTGATATTTTTGGCGGTGGCGGTTTTGGCGGCTTTGGCGGAGGTTCACAAAGAGGAAGACAAGCTGTTGTTAAAGGAAGTAATTTACGTATTCGTTTAAAATTAAGTCTAGAAGATATCATTAATGGTGTTGAAAAGAAAGTAAAAGTAAAACGTTTGGTTAAAGCACCTGGCGCAACTTACACAACCTGTGACACTTGTGATGGTAATGGCGTTGTAATGCGTGTTACAAATACAATTTTAGGTAGAATGCAGAGTCAGGCTACTTGTCCAAGTTGTAGAGGTGCTGGAAAATCTATTGATAATCGCCCAAAAGGATCTGATGCAAATGGTATGATAACTGAGCAAGAAATGGTGTCTATTGATATTCCTGCAGGTGTTACCGATGGTGTGCAATTAAAAGTAACAGGTAAAGGAAATGATGCGCCTGGCAACGGAATTCCAGGAGATTTATTAGTCGTTATTAGTGAAGAACCTCATGAATTGTTAAAAAGAGAAGGTACTAATCTGCATTACGATATGTATATAAGTGTACCTGAAGCCATTTTAGGTGTTTCTAAAACAATTGATACTTTAAATGGAAAAGTAAAAATTCCAATTGATGCAGGAACGCAATCTGGAAAAATATTACGTCTAAGAGGCAAAGGATTGCCAAGTTTGGATAGATATGGTAGTGGAGATATTTTAGTTCATTTAAATGTATGGACTCCCAAAAAATTGTCAAAAGAGCAAAAGCAATTTTTCGAAAAAATGAAATTTGATGAACATTTTACACCTAGAATTGATAAGTCAGAAAAGTCGTTTTTTGAAAAAGTGAAAGACATGTTCTCATAATTAAGACAGACAATTTATAGTTAAATGTACTAAAATAGTGCTTTCTTTTAAAGAAGTATTTAATCTATTTGCATTACTATTTGTTGTATATATATATAAAAGTAAGATGGGTTGTTAAAAATAAATATTTTGTTAGTATTAACAACTATCTGATAATCAATAGTAATATTAAAATCACACATTTCCCCTGTTAAATAGACTGTTTTTTTTAGGATATTTAATAATAAATAGTATATTTGTACAAGAGTTATTAGAGAAGTCTAATAATTTCTTTTTCATAGCAATTTTCCCACTCAAGAAGTTGAGTGGGTTTTTTATTGAGTCTCCACGCTATAGCGTGGCTAAGACGAAATAATCCCGCTTTTTATTTAGTAAAATAATACTTTTAAAAATAGTTGAACACTTCTAGATCTAATAAACGTTGTGAAAATTATGCTATATGATTTGTTTGAAATATTAAAAATAACGAACTGTTAATTAATTGTAAATAAAGTGTGGATTTACCCTTGATTTTTGCAAGCTTTATGATTTCATCTTAAATTTTGATTTAAAATATTTAATAGATCTATTAATATTGGTAAAGAATTATAATTATCTTTGCCATGAACTAGATCGCCTTATCGCTGTCTATTTATAGATGGAGGAAAGTCCGGACACCAAAGTGAATCGTAGCGGCTAACGGCCGTCATTTCAATTTTATTGAAAGAGGACAAGTGCAACAGAAAGCAGGTACAGGTAATGCTGTAGTGAAACCAGGTAAACTCTACGAGGTGCAATGTTACGTATATTGGAGTCCCATTTTTGGGAAAGAGTGCACGCTCAAATCTTCAAGGGGTGAACAGCTAAAATTAATTAGTAATAATTAGTTAAGATAAATGATAAGGGTCGCGCTTTTAGTGTGATACAAAATCCGGCTTATAGATCTAGTTTATTTTAATGAACCTTCCGCAATATTTATTGCGGTTTGAGTGAATTAATCCCGCTTCCTAACAGAGTGAAGGAATTGGCAAGATCTTATTTTGTAATGATGTCTGTATTTATTGTGTTTAGAGTGAATTTTTTATTAATTTATTTCAATGATTATCCTTTAAAATATATAAAATTGACTTATTCCCATTTTGAATTATAATTGTAAAAAACATATATTAATATCCAATTTCACTTGTGTAAATGCGAATACAATTTCTAGACTATTTATCCTTATATTTGCAATCTAAAAAACACGAATGACCTTTATAGAAGAGCTAAATCGCCGAAGAACTTTTGGTATAATTTCACATCCAGATGCTGGAAAAACAACCTTGACCGAAAAACTATTACTTTTTGGAGGTGCCATTAACGAAGCTGGAGCTGTTAAAAATAATAAGATCAAAAAAGGAGCAACATCCGATTTTATGGAAATAGAACGTCAGCGTGGAATTTCTGTTGCAACATCGGTTTTGGCATTTGAATATAAAGGGATAAAAATTAATATTTTAGACACGCCTGGTCACAAAGATTTTGCCGAAGACACCTTTAGAACACTTACAGCTGTTGATAGTGTAATTGTAGTTATTGACGTTGCAAAAGGAGTGGAAGAACAGACCGAAAAATTAGTATCGGTTTGTAGAATGCGTAAAATTCCAATCATTGTTTTTATTAATAAAATGGATCGTGAAGGAAAAGATGCGTTTGATTTATTAGATGAAGTAGAGCAAAAATTAGGTCTAAGAGTTACACCTCTTAGTTTTCCTATTGGAATGGGATATGATTTTAAAGGAATTTATAATATTTGGGATAAGAAATTAAATTTATTTGATGGCGAAGTTAAACAAACCATATCTCAAGGTATTGAATTTGATGATATTTCCAATCCAGAATTAGATACTATTGTAGGAGAGAAACATGCCAATGATTTAAGGGAAGAATTGGAGATGGTTTATGAAATTTATCCTAAGTTTAATAATGAAGACTATTTAAATGGCGATTTGCAACCTGTATTTTTTGGATCTGCATTAAATAACTTTGGTGTTAAGGAATTGCTAGATTGTTTTATAGATATAGCGCCAACACCACAACCAAAAATGGCTGATATTAGATTGGTAGATTCCAAAGAAGAAAAAATGACTGGTTTTGTGTTTAAAATTCACGCAAATATGGATCCAAAGCATCGAGATCGTTTAGCATTTGTTAAAATTGTTTCGGGAACGTTTAAGCGAAATACTAATTACTTGCATGTAAAACGTAATAAAAAAGTAAAATTTTCATCACCTAATGCGTTTTTTGCAGAAAAGAAAGCCATAGTAAACGAATCATTTCCAGGCGATATTGTTGGATTGCATGATACTGGTAATTTTAAAATTGGTGACACTTTAACTGAAGGCGAACTTTTAAATTTTAAAGGTATTCCAAGTTTTTCACCAGAGCATTTTAGATATATTAACAATGCAGATCCAATGAAATCTAAACAATTAGCCAAAGGAATTGACCAATTGATGGATGAAGGAGTTGCTCAGTTATTTATTTTAAGTCTTAACGGAAGAAAAGTTATAGGAACTGTTGGTGCACTACAATTTGAAGTTATTCAATATAGACTGGAACATGAGTATGGCGCAAAATGCACCTACGAAAACTTAAATATGCATAAAGTTTGTTGGGTAGATCCAGAAGATGAGAAGAACTCAGAATTTGTAGATTTTAAACGTGTAAAGCAACGCTATTTGGCTAAAGATAAAAAAGGACAATTGGTCTTTTTGGCAGATTCTGATTTTACAATACAAATGACTCAAAGTAAATATCCAAGTGTAAAATTACATTTTACGAGTGAATATTCATAGTTAGCCAATCAACTTTTTTTTGATTTAAAAAATGAATTTATCTATTTTACATAAGGATGTTCAAGATTTTATTACTAAAAATCTAAACGCAGATATTACAAAACTAATATTGAAAGGCAGTCCGTTTACTGCAGTTTCAATTCAAGAAATTGCCAATCAAATAGTATCTAAAAAGAAAAGTCAATTTAAACTACCAACTTGGTTTAAAGCAGAAAATATTTATTATCCCAATAAATTAAATATTGAACAAACATCATCAGAGATAACTGCAAAGTATAAATCTGAAATCGTTAAAGGAAACGTCCTAATTGACTTAACAGGTGGTTTTGGAGTAGATTGCTTAGCGTTTTCAAAACAATTTAAAACCGTAACGCATTGTGAGATTGATGCTGTATTGTCTCAAATAGTAGCACACAATTACCAAGCCTTAGAGGTAAATAATATAACTACTGTTAGTGGAGATGGAATACATTTTTTAAAAAATAATAACCAACAATTTGATGTAATTTATATTGACCCATCAAGAAGAGATGAAGTTAAAAAACGTGTTTTTTTATTACAAGATTGTTTGCCTAACTTACCAGAAAATTTAAAGAGCTTATTCAAGTATAGTAAAATGATTCTTGTAAAAACAGCACCACTTTTAGACATTACTGCTGCCGTTAATGAACTTAATTTTGTAAAAGAGATACACATAATTGCCGTTAACAATGATGTTAAAGAGGTGTTGTATTTATTAGAGTATAATTATACTGGAGAAATTCAGTATAAAACTATCAATTTTAAAAAAGCAATAATTGAGACTTTTGATTTTATTTATAAAGACGAAATTGCGAATTTTTCATTGCCAAAAAAATATTTATATGAACCGAATGCTGCAATTTTAAAGTCTGGTGGATTTAATGCCATCGCTACACAATTAAATATGTATAAATTACATCAGCATTCACATTTATATACTACTGATGTGTTGTTAGAATTTCCTGGAAGACGTTTTAAAATAGCACATACAATACCGTATAATTTAAAAACACTTAAGAGAATTATTAATACTAGTAAAGCCAATATTTCGATTCGTAATTTTCCTGAATCGGTAGCTAAAATTAGACAAAGAACAAAGCTAAAAGATGGAGGTGATGTCTATTTGTTTTTTACAACAAACTGTAACAATGAGAAAGTGATTGTTGTTTGTGAAAAAACCTTGAATTAAAAAACTAAATTAGTTTAAATTAATAGAAACTCCACGCTTTTTTTAGCGTGTTTCTGTGGGTTTAATTCCCAGATGCTCTGCGTCGAAATAAAAAAGAAATTCCTATTTAATACCTCGTATCTTTGGGTCGAGGTTGTTTATTTAGTCTCGTAAAACCTCAATATTACCATTTGTAAAACGTATTATTTTTGACGATTTTGGAGAGCTTTTTTGTTGATCCATTGGCACTATAAAATCTATTTTTTTAATAATTTTTTTTGAGATTTCATCAAAACATTTTGGCATTGGTTTTTTTGATATGTTGGCAGAAGTTGAAACTATAGGTTTACCAAAAAACGTAATTAAATCATTTGCAAATCCTTTTGAAACAATACGAATTGCTATTGTTCCATCAAGAGCAATGGCATTTTTAGCTATTTTATTTGGCGTATTGTAAATAACGGTTGTTGGTACTGTTTGATTTTCTAGATATTCCAAAGTCTCTTTGGGAACTGTAGTGACATAATCTTTTAGCATATCAAAACCATTCACTAAGATAATTAAACTTTTTGAGGAGTCTCTTTTTTTTAGTTTGTAAATTTTTTCTACCGCTTTTTTATTAGTGGCATCGCAACCTATTCCCCAAACAGTATCGGTAGGATATAAAATTATCTTTCCTTTTTTTAGAGCTTTTTTTCCTTTTTTCAGTTGCTTTTCTAGGTTCATTATTTTTTATGTTTTAATGACCATAGTTTTATGTAGCGTAAAAATACACCGTATGATTGCACACTTGCAAAAACAAAGCCTTGAAAACCATCTAAGAAACCAAGCTGAATAAGATAATGTTTAACAAACCTAAAAGGTGGTTTAAATAACAGTTTTGCTATTAAAAAACGGTCATTATTTTGATGTAATTCATTTGCTTTTAATGCTGCATAAAAATTCTGAGTTTGTACAAAACCTTCTATGCTTTTATCGGAATTGTGATCCAACAAATTAAGTAACATCGATTGTTCTCCATTAATTATAAATTGCTCGTGTACCAATTTACCATCGTATTTACAATGTTGTTTATTAAATAAACGGGTAACTTTTTTAGTTTTAAAACTACCGTGTTTCATTAAGCGATCCATAAAGTAATAATTCATCTTCATAGAATATGCTACAGCTTGTGGGTTTTTTAATACTGTTAAAATTTCATGACGTAATTGTGTGCTGATGCGTTCGTCTGCATCTAAAATATATATCCAATTGTTTTTTGCTTTGGAAATAGCGTAATTTTTTTGTGTTGAAAAATCGTCAAAGGGTCTTATATAAACTGTAGCATTTAATTCTTTTGCAATTTGTACTGTTTTGTCTGTACTGCAAGAATCAATGACTATAATTTCATCGGCAAAGTTAAGTGTTTCGATAGCAGTTTTTATATTACCTTCTTCATTTAGTGTAGGAATTATTGCTGTAATTTTACAATCTTCTGCTTCAATATTTTTGTGAATACCATTTTGAGCAAAAAGTTTTTTTTCTAAAACTGTTTTTTCAAGTATGGCGTCGTTTAAATTTATACCTTTTCTAGAATTTTCTAGATGATAGATATGATATTGGATTCCAGAAAATTTTAATTTATGTTTTTTTAAACCAATGTTAATTAAGCGAGCACTTAATTCGGAATCTTCACGTCCCCAACCAACCATATCTTCATCGTAACCATTTATTTTTAATAAATCGGATTTCCAAAAACTCATATTACAACCTCGTACAGACGTAATTACTCTTTGAACATCATTGGTTGGAGATTTTAATAATCTTGATATAAAAGGTAGGCGAATTGTATAATGTCTATTACCTATATTCTTGGTAAAGTAGTTGAATTTTACTTGTTTGGTTTTTATTATTTCTTTACTGATAGTTTCTTGTAATAAAACTCTTGAACCTACTAGAAAAACATTTTTTTGTGCATTATTTCTATGATCTTTAATGAAGTTTTTCTGTAATATAACATCACCATCAATTTGAATGATATAATTTCCAGTGGCTTTATTGATCGCTTTATTTCGTATTTCGGCTAATCTAAAACCTTTGTCTTCATGCCAAACATGAATAATTGATATGTTATTTTTAATACAAAAATCATCAATTAATTGTTTTGTTTCTTCTTTTGATCCATCATCAGCAATAATAATTTCATGTGGTATAATGGTTTGATTTAATAGACTTATCAAAACCAATTCCAAAGCGTCTACCCAATTGTAGGTAGCAATTATTAACGATATTTTTAAGTCTTTAGGATACTTCATTCATACCGTTTTTTGTTCTAATAATTTTTTTAGTTCTAACTAACTCAATGTTTTCATCGTGTGAGTTGGCAGCATCTGCACTTCGTTCGATATGATAAATATGAAATACAATAGCCTTGTGTTTTATCTTAATTTTTAACACATTGGCATTTATTAAACGCGCGCAAAGTTCTTCATCTTCGTGTCCCCAACCTACTAAATCATTGGAATATCCATTTACTTTAATTAAATCACTTTTCCAAAACCCCATATTGCAACCAAGTGCGTTTTTTGATTCAAGGATTGGTGTGCTCATTAATTTGTTTAAAAAACTATTTCTGTAAGCATTAAAGCGACTCATTAAACCTTTGGTGAAATAAGTGAAGTTTATGTTTTTATTTTGTAACCTTTCGGTTGCTAATTTTTCTGTTAAGCGTACACGACTTCCTCTGTAATAAAAGCCAGGTTTAATTAGCCTAGAATAATCTTCTATATATTTTGGATGTAGAATAATATCGCCATCTATTTGACAAATAAAATCACCTTTAGCTTTTACAATGGCTTTATTTCTTATTTCGGCTAAACGAAAACCTTTATCTTCATGCCAAACATGAACCAACGGGATTTCAAATTTTGTTCTAAAAGTATCAATCAATTGTTTGGTTTCATCATTAGAACCATCATCGGCAATAATCACCTCAAAAGGTTGAGTTGTTTGATTTAAAACGCTAATTAATGTAAGCTCTAGAGCTTCTATCCAATTAAAAGTTGCTATGATTAAAGATATTTTTTGCATATTTAATCTTAGTTTAAAATTTTAAAAAGATCCTTTTGATGTTCTTTAATTGCTTTAACGGCTTCTTTATTTAAAGGGTTTACTTCATCTAAATCTACAGCAGCATTGTAAATAGTTGCTTTAGGGTACAGTTTCTTTAACGTAAAAAGGGCTGTAGAAATTGTGCCAGCAATGTGTTTTGGAAGTATGCTTTCAATAAGAAAGTCCATTTCTATTATATTTTTATTAAATCTAACTTCAAAATTAAAAAGAGACTTTAAATGGCTTACATTATTTTTATCTTCCCAGCGATGCGGTACATAAACAATTTTTTTTGAAGAAAAATGTGTGACAATTTTCTGTAACAATTTATGATAATAGGCTTTGGATATAATTTTCACTTCTACTAAAGGTGTGCCAATAATAAATACAAGGTCATCCGTTGGTTTTAAGACTTTTTTTTCTTTTAATTGATGAAACCAAGTTAATTCATTTCTAGCAATATGAATGTTATTTGATTTTGGTATATCAAAAAAAGTAAACAATGATAGTGAGTTCCATTTTCCTCTTAATTTATGACCAAACAGATAATGAATGGCCTCATTAACTTTATGTTTAAATTTAAATTTATTATGCCCAGGAAATAATGATAACTTTTTTGTAAGGTTACCATGTTCATTGAAATAGGCTACATTAGTTAAGGTTAGAGTGCCATCATCTAAAAAATAAAGTTCCTTATAATTTATATTGTAAATAAGATTAGCGGAAAATGTCATACCACTACTAAAAAAATAGTGATACTTTTCTTTTTTAAGTTGATTGGTAAGTTTTACCCATTTTTTGCCATAATTTATGGAGCTTCTAAATGGTTTGTATATTGTTGGCCATTTCTCATCCAAAGACATAATATATTCTATTATTTTCTTATCAACATCAAATAAATAGAGCACCAAAATAGTATCTTTGGTTTTGAATTGTTTTCGGGCTTCTATAGCGCAAATCATTTCTAAAGGAGAGCTTACAAAGAATAATGATTTCATTAATAGAAGAATTTTAACTTAAAATTTTAAAGTAACAAAAATAGTCTATTTTTGTAAACAATAAAATTTAAATGAAACATAAAATAGCCTTTTTTGTCATTAATCACACTTCTATTGGTGGCGTTGAACGTGTTAATTCTGGTATCATTTCGCTTTTTTTGAAAAATGAATTAAATGTACATAGTTTAATTTCTTTTGCTAAAAAAAATGTTGAAAATACGGCTATTAGTTATCCAAAAGAGTTAAAATTTCATTCAGTAAATAAAGACAGTTTAACAATAGATTTAGCAAATTATATAAACACTCATAGAATCACACATTTAATTTTTCAAGGTGATAATATGACAATATCTCAAGATATTTTAAATGCTTTAAAGCAAACAAATTGTAAAGGGTTTTTGCATTACCACGGATCGCCTTATGCTTATTTACAAAAAAATTATTATTGGAGTGATATAATAGAAAAACCCATTACAGCACTTAAAATACTAGCTGCCAAAATAGTTTATCCAATTAAAAAGAATAAATTAAAACGTATTATTAATGAAAGTTCTGATGGATTTGTTGCAGTAAGTAATGGCGTAAAAAAGGAGTTAAATACCATTTTTAAAACAAATTTCAACAACGTAGTTTCAATACACAGCCCAACTTCTTTTAATCCAAAACTTACTGTAGATATAAACCAGAAGGAAAAAAATATTGTATTTACATCTAGATTGGTAAGGAAACACAAGAATGCTTTTTTAACCTTAAAAGTTTGGAAGTTATTACACGAAAAATACCCTGATTGGAAATTGCAAATATTGGGTTACGGTGTTATTTTGGATCAGATGAATTCATATATTAAATCTCATAATTTAACCAATGTAAAAATATTTGGTTATGTAAATAACATTGATGATTTTTTGAGAAAAAGTGCCATATCTATGGTCACATCAGATACTGAAGGTTTTTCAATGTTTGCCTATGAGTCGTTGGTTTTTAAAAACCCCATTGTGAGTACAGAAAGTTACGGCGGAATTTGGGATATGATTAAACATGATTATAACGGCTTATTTTCGCCAAGAAATGATGCTGAGAAAATGGCTTCTAATTTGGAATTGTTAATGAATGATAATGATTTAAGAGTTGAAATGGGACAACACAGTTATGAAAAATTTCTAGAGTTACAGCAAGAAGATATTTTCAAACAATGGCAAACCTTACTTAAATTGAACGATAAACTGTCATAATATCGTTTACAACTTCTGCATCATTAAAGCGCTGTGCATATAAAAACCCATTATCTTCTATAGATTTTTTTAATGATGAGTTATGTAAAATTGCAGTTATGGATTCTTCAATTTCCTTAACATTCATTGGATCTACATAAAGCGAATTTGGTCCGCCAGCTTCACTAAAACAACCTTCTTTTGATGTAATTACAGCTGTTTTTGAATACAGAGCTTCAATTATTGGAATGCCAAACCCTTCAAAAATACTTGGATATACAAATACATCAGCTAGTTTGTAAATAATGGCTAGCTCTTCCAAGGCTACATTTTTCAAAAAAATAACGTTGTCTGATAAATCATTTTCTAAAATATATTTTTTGACTATTCTTGCATAATTGGATTTATCGCCACCAACAACAACAAGTTTTGTATCCACATTTTTGATTGCTTTTACAAGGCTTAGCAAATTTTTGCGTTCTTCTATTGTACCAACATTGAGTATGAAATTTGTTGGTAATAGAAATTTTTGTTTCGTTGCCTGAATTAAATCTTCATTGTAATCAGTTTTAAAAGCATCGCTACAACCTTGGTAAACTACTTCAATTTTTTTGGGATCTATTTTTAAAAATTCAACAATATCTCGTTTTGTTTGTTCGGATATGGCAATAACAACATCGGCAATATTAGCCGCATATTTAAACTTGTTAAAATGAATTTTTCTGTCAAAAAAAGAATATAATTCTGGATAACGAACAAAAATTAAATCGTGAATAGTCACGACTGTTTTTATCTTAGTTTTTTTAATACCACGAGGTAATTCACCCGATAAGCCGTGATAGATATCAATTTTATCATTAATTAGTTGCTTTACAATAGCACGTTGTCTCCACAAAGAAGAGAATTTTTTCCAAAATTTAGAATTTGGTAATTTCTCAAATGTATTATCCAATAAGGTTAATTGACGTTTTCCAATTTTTGGATTGTATAAAAAATAAACGTTATTTTTATAAGTTTTAGATAAAATACGTAAAACATCTCTGCTATAATTGCCTAAGCCTGTGTTATTATGAAAAGCGCGCTTGGCATCAAATCCAATATTCATTGTATTTCGTCTTAATTTACACACAAAAATAAGATAAATGATTTAGTATTTATTCATTATTCAATAAAAATAGTATTTTTGCCGAAATGTAAATTTAGATATGACGAGAATTCTTGCAATAGATTATGGAAAAGTTAGAACTGGCATTGCTATTACTGATGAATTACAACTTATAGCAAGTGGATTAACTACCGTAAAAACAGATGACTTCTTTTCATTTTTGGAACAGTATTTGAAAGAAGAGTCTGTGGAACTTTTTATTATTGGTGAACCAAAACAAATGGATTATACCGCTTCGGAAAGTGAAGTGTTAATTAAACCATTCATCAAATTATTGGAAAAAAAACATCCAGAAATTCCCATTAAACGAATCGATGAACGGTTTACATCAAAAATGGCATTTCAAACAATGATTGATAGTGGCTTATCAAAAAAGAAACGAAGAAATAAAGCGTTGCTCGACGAGATTAGTGCAACAATAATATTACAGACGTATTTAAACAGTCTATAAAATAAGATAAAATGATATTACCTATTGTCGCTTATGGCGATCGTGTTTTAAGAAAAAAATGTATTAATATTGATAAAGATTATAAAGATCTTGATAAATTATTAATTAATATGAGAGAAACTATGGACAATGCTCACGGCGTTGGACTTGCTGCACCTCAAATAAATAAAGCCATTCGGTTGTTTTTAGTCGATACAACTCCGTTTGCAGATGATGAAGAATTGAGTGACCATGAACGAACTTATTTAAGTGATTTTAATCGTGTATTTATCAATGCAAAAATCACCAAAGAAGAAGGTGATGAATGGGTTTTTAATGAAGGTTGCCTTAGTATTCCAAATATTAGAGAAGATGTTTTTAGGCAAGAAACAATCACAATAGAATATGTAGATGAAAATTTTAAGGCACATAAAGAAGTTTTAACAGGTTTGGCTGCACGCGTTGTACAACATGAATATGATCATATAGAAGGTATTTTGTTTACCGATAAATTATCCTCTCTCAAAAAACGCTTAATTAAGAAAAAATTAGAGAATATATCTAAAGGAAAAGTAGATGTAGATTACAGAATGAAGTTTCCAAAAAAGAAATAAATATAACAAACAAATATAGAATGACATTAGAAAAATTAATAGTAGTAAGTGGTAAACCAGGTATTTTTAAAATTGGTAATCAAACAAAAGGTGGTTTGTTAGTAGAATCACTAGCTGATAATAAAAAATTCCCAATTCTTAACGTTCATAATGTAAGTAGCCTTAATGATATCGCTATTTATACTTATGATGATGAAGTACCATTACGTGCTATTTTCAAAACTATTTTTGAAAAAGAAACAGGTAAGAAAACTATTAATCATAAAGAAGACAAGAAAGTATTGATAAAATTTATGTCAGAAATTTTACCAGATTATGATGTAGATCGTGTGTACCCATCAAACATTAAAAAAGTAGTACAATGGTACAATTTATTGGTTGATGCTAAATTTGACTTTTCTACTTTAGACAAAGTAGAAAGTAACGAAGAAGAATAGTAATTTTCAAAACTAATAAATGCATTCAAAAGCCAAAAAATTGGAAGCCTTTTCTCGTTTACTCGACATTATGGACAAACTACGTTCAGATTGTCCTTGGGATAAAAAGCAAACTTTTGAAACCTTACGTCATTTAACAATTGAGGAAACCTATGAGTTGGGTGATGCAATATTGGATAATGATTTAGTAGAAATTAAAAAAGAATTGGGTGACTTGTTACTGCATATTGTTTTTTATTCAAAAATAGGATCAGAAACAAATACGTTTGATATTGCCGATGTTTGTAATACCATTAGCGATAAATTAATTTACCGTCATCCGCACATATATGGAGACACCAAAGCAACGACAGAAGAAGAGGTGAAGCGCAATTGGGAACAATTAAAATTAAAAGAAGGTAAAGGTAAAAAATCAATTTTAGAAGGTGTTCCAAAGTCGTTGCCAGCAATGGTAAAAGCCAGTAGAATGCAAGAGAAAGTTGCTGCTGTTGGTTTTGAATGGGAAAATAACAAACAGTTTTTAGATAAACTTACCGAAGAAATTACCGAGTTTAATATTGAAAAAGAAAAGCAAGATATTGATAAAATGGAAGCAGAATTTGGCGATGTTTTATTCGCATTGATAAATTATGCGCGATTTCAAAAAATAAATCCCGAAAACGCATTGGAACGCACCAATAAAAAATTCATAAAACGTTTTCAATTGGTTGAAAAACAAGCCAAAGAAAATGGATTGGAAATTGCTGATGTTTCATTAAAGACCTTATTGTCCTATTGGGAAAAAGCCAAAGCATAAAAAAACAGCATTGAGATAAGTTTTCCCAACAGAAAGTCTTATTTTTGACAAATCAAAAAAAGCAATGCAATTTAAGTATCCCGAAATTCTATACGCACTATTTCTACTACTTATTCCAATAATTGTTCATTTATTTCAATTAAGACGTTTCGAAAAAGTTGCTTTCACCAATGTTAAATTTCTCAAAAAACTTGAATTACAAACGCGTAAAAGTGCGAAATTAAAAAAATTTCTCATTTTATTATCACGTTTAGGTTTGTTTACCGCTTTAATAGTGGCTTTTGCTCAACCTTATAAAAGTAACAATCATAAACAATTAGAACCACAAACACTTATTTATCTAGATAATTCGTTTAGTATGCAAGCAAAAAACGGCTCTAAGGAATTGTTTAAAAATGCCACTCAAGATCTAATTAGTCATCATTTTAATGATGAAGCCATCCATATTCTTACGAATAATGACGCCTTTAAAGTTTCCGATAATAAAGCCCTAAAGAATCAATTATTATCTTTAGATTATCATCCATCATCACAGGATTTAAATACAATATTACTACAAGCTAAAAAGTTGAATCCAAAACAAAAAGGACAACAAAATCATTTAATTTTAATATCTGATTTTCAACAAAAAAACTTAAAAAACATCTCAAAATTAGATAGCACAACACTATATTCATTTGTGCAATTACAGCCACAAAAAAATGAAAATATTGCTTTGGATAGCGTGTTTATTCGCAAACAAAATGGCGCAGAAATCACATTAAATGCAATTGTTAAAAATTATAGAAGTTCAATGAAAACGATAGCTGTATCGCTTTTTAAGGATAATATTTTGGTTGGTAAATCTTCTGTGGATATTATAAAAAATAAAAAGAGTATTGCAACATTCAAAATTAAATTTGATAAAAGCTTTAATGGTAAAATAACGCTAGAAGATCATTTATTGCCATTTGATAATAAGTTGTTTTTTAGCATACAAAAACCTGAAGTTATAAAAGTTCTAGCCATTGGTAATGACAACCGTTTTTTATCAAAAATTTACAACAAGCCTGAGTTTAAATTAGAGTCAAAAAAAATTAATCAACTCGATTATAATAATATCAATTCACAAAACTTAATTATTTTAAACGAATTAAAATCCATTCCAGTTTCTTTACAAAAATTGTTGAATGATTTTGTGCTTAATGGTGGTAGTTTAACTATTATTCCTTCTAACGATGCAAATATTAACAATTACAATCAGTTTTTTAACACTTTAAAAGTTGGAAGTATTGCTGCTAAAATTAAGGCAGAACGTTCAATAAACACTATAAATTTTTCGCATCCATTATTGGATAATGTTTTTGAGAAACAAGTAAAGAATTTTCAATATCCTAATGTTAAAAGTAGCTTTAGTGCTAATTTCAAAAAAATTAGTTCAGTGTTAAAGTACGATAATCAAAAATCATTCATATCGCAACAAAAAATTGGTAAAGGTAATTTATATTGGATTTCTGCTCCAATTAATCAAGCCAATTCAAATTTTAAAAATTCCCCTTTAATTGTCCCAGTTTTTTATAACTTTGGAAAGCAAAGTTTTAATGTTACAAAATTATTTTATACAATAGGTAAGAGTAATAAGATAGATGTCTCAACGTCAATTAAAAAAGAAGAAATAGTACATATAACTGGTGAAGAGAATTTCATACCTTTGCAAATAGTTAACCAAGATAAAGTAAGCATAACTACTGATGATAATCCATCAAAAGCAGGTTTTTATACTATTAAAAAAGGTGATATGTCATTAAAAAACATTGCGTTTAATTACAGCCGAGATGAAAGTGATTTGTCTTATGCAACTGTTAAAGATATTTTTAAGAATGATGAAAATGTGTCTTTTTCAAACAGTATTAAACAAACATTTGAAAACATAAATACAAAATATAAATCTACTTCTTTTTGGAAATGGTTTATTGGTTTGGCATTGTTGTTTTTAATAATTGAACTGTTTTTAATTAAATTTTTGAAGTGATAATAAATTCTAATAAGGATTAAAAATGAAATAAAAAATGAGTGAGAGAAGAACAACAAACATATTACTGTTAATAATTGCATTGCCAATATTCTTTTATATTTTAAAGTTATTGTCCTTTATTTTTATTCCTCTTTCATTTTCAATGTTTATTGCGTTGATTTTTTTGCCTTTAATGCGCTATTTGCAAAAGAAAAAAATACCAAAAGCAATTAGTTTGATTATTGTCGTTTTAATTATTGGAATTTTTTTTAAAATTACAGGAGAAGTAATTCAAATTTCGAGTAAAGAAATAATAGCTTCTGATGGTAATTTATTTAGGAAGGCAGAATTAAAATTAGAAACTTTAATTGTTCCGTTGGAAGACTTTTTTGGAATTAAGCGTATTGAAGGTAAGAGCATTACAATGCACTATTTTCAAAAATTTAATTTAACAAAAAGCTTTGGTTCTACCTTGGACCTTTTAAGTAATACAGTTTCAAAAATATTGATGACAGCTTTTTTTGCAATTCTGTTATTATCTGGCTCGTTAAATTTTCAAAAAATATTGAACAGTACCATACTCGATAAATTTGCATCTATCAAAGTGTTTATGCGAATTGAAAAGGATATCATTACATTTATTAAAGTTAAGTTTATAATAAGCCTCTTTACCGGAATTGGATTTTCATTGGCTTGTTACTTTTTTGATGTAAGTTTCCCCATATTTTGGGGTTTATTAGCTTTTGTGCTCAACTTTGTTCAAATGATAGGCTCAATAGTTTCCATCATTTTATTATCAGCTTTTGCTTTAATTGAAATTGATAGCACTGGTATTTTATTATTTTTCATACTTACAATAACAGCAGTACAGGGCTTGTTAGGTGGAATTTTAGAACCCATTTTTATGGGAAAATCGTTTTCAATAAATGTGATTACCATTCTAGTTATGCTAATGTTTTGGGGTTTTCTTTGGGGTGTTCCTGGAATGATTTTATCAATACCAATTACGGTATTTATAAAAATTATTTTAGAGCAATTTCCAAGCACGCGAATAATATCCAATTTAATGTCGGGTACAGAATTACTAAAAGTCAAATAAAATTAAATTTTTTCAGATGAATATTCTTTTTAAAAATGCCAAAATTATCGATAAAAATAGTCCGTTTCATTTACAGACAAAAGATATTTTAATTGAAAAGGGCATCATTACAAAAATTGATAAAAATCTTAAAGCAACTAAGGACACAAAATTAATTGATTTAGAAAATTTACACATATCAAATGGTTGGTTTGACACTTCCGTTTCATTAGGTGAGCCAGGTTATGAGGAACGCGAGACTATTGAAAATGGTTTAAAAACTGCAGCAAATAGTGGTTTTACTGCAATAGCAATGAATCCCAATACGTTTCCTGTGATTGATAACAAATCGGCAGTGGAATTTATTGTAAACAAAACGCATAAAAATATTGTTGATGTTTATCCAATTGCTAATTTTTCAAAAGAAGGTAAAGGCGAAAATATGGCAGAACTCTATGATATGAAAAACTCTGGAGCCATTGCCTTTGGAGATTATAATTCGTCTATAAAAAATGTAAATTTATTTAAAATAGGCTTACAATATGTACAAAATTTCGAAGGATTGTTAATTAATTTCCCGCAAGATAATAGTTTTAAAGGCTTTGTAAATGAAGGTGAAAACAGCACTAAAATTGGCTTAAAAGGCATGCCTTCGTTAGCTGAAGAATTACAAATAGCAAGAGATTTATTCGTGTTGGAATATACAGGAGGAAAGTTGCACATACCAAGTATTTCTACAAAAAAATCTGTTAAGTTAATTAGTGATGCTAAGAAAAAAGGACTAAACGTAACGTGTAGCGTAACTGCGCATCATTTAGTTTTAACCGATGATGAGATATTAAATTTTAACACTAACTGTAAAGTGCTTCCACCTTTACGAACAAAAAGTGATATTAAAGCGCTGCAAAATGCTGTAAAAAATGGTGTGATTGATGCAATAACATCAGATCATAATCCAATAGATATAGAACATAAAAAAGTAGCTTTTGAAAATGCAAAATATGGAACCATAGGCTTGGAGAGTTTATTTGGTGCAATAAATTCGGTTTTGGATTTAGAAACTACCATAACAGCCTTAACATTTAGCCCTAGAAAAGTATTTGGTTTAGAACAAAGTACCATAGATATTAATGAAAAAGCGAATCTAACTTTCTTTGATCCAGAATGTAATTTTGATTTTACAGAAGACTTAATCTCGTCTACTTCAAAAAATGCCCTATTTCTAAATAAAAAATTAAAAGGCAAGGTCTATGGAATTTATAATGCTAAGAAATTACACTTACATTCTTGATGTTAAGTTTTATTTAACCTTTGGAGCTTCTATAGAGCAAACTCATACTTTTATAAAAGATAAAATAATTCAATTATAAATCTAAAGGAAAGCAGAAATCCATATTATAATTCTACTAGATTCCTGCTTTCGCAGGAATGACATTTGATTTTAATTACGATTTCTGCAAATAATATGAATTCCTTTTTAAAAAAACAACCCCTTTTTATTTAAGTGTAAGTTTGCCTAGGAGCTTCTATGTTTTATAAGGATTTCTCTAAATATATCCTTATATTTGCTAAAAAATATAAATGTTAGAGTATATTAAAAGAGAACCTATAATAAAATCGGATAATCCGCCTTTACTCATTTTATTACACGGTTACGGAAGTAATGAGCAAGATTTATTTTCTTTTGCATCGCAATTACCAGATGATTTATTGATTATAAGTGCCAAGGCACCTTTAACGTTAGGTTTTGGTTCATATGCTTGGTATTCTATTAATTTTGAAGTCGATTTTGATTCTAGAAATGATAAAAGAAGTGATACCAAACAAGCAAAAGAAAGTATCGAAAAAATAGAATATTTCATAGATACAATAATCAGAAAATATAAAGTAAATACAAAAAAAGTGTTTTTATTAGGTTTTAGTCAAGGTTCAATTTTAAGTTATGCAGTTGCATTAAGAAATCCTGATAAAATCCCGTACATAATAGCTTTAAGTGGTTATATTAATTCAGATTTAATTCCAAAAAACATAACTAAAGACGCTGTTAAAAATCTTAACTTCTTTATTTCTCACGGAAATGTAGATCAAGTTTTGCCAATAGAATGGGCTCGTAAGTCATTGCCAATATTGAATACTTTAGAAATCAAATATCAATTTAATGAATATCCTGTAGGTCATGGCGTTAATCCGCAAAATTTTAATGACTTTAAAGAATGGATCATTGATAAATTATAAAAATAATATTATGAAAAATATTTTTTTATTACTCAGTTTAATTAGTATTTCAATGCATTCACAGTTTACCAATGTGTTGATAAGTAATGCGCTAAGCCCAAAAGAGCCAACCATTTCAATCAATCCAAATGACACAAATAAACTATTTGCTGCTGCAAATTTGAGAAATTATTATGTGAGTATAGATGGTGGTATAACCTGGACTGCAAATACAACGACTACACAATATGGTGTTTGGGGAGATTTTTGTTCTTTAATAGGAAAAAATGGTGCTTTTTATATGTTTCATTTATCCTATCCAAATGCAAGTACAACAGATTCTAACGATTGGTTAGACCGAATTGTTTGTCAGAAATCGACTGATGATGGTGCAACTTTTCCAGATGTTACTTATTTTGGATTAAATGCAGATCCGTTAAAAGATCAAGATAAAGAATGGGCATTTCAAGATCCAGATAATGGAAATATTTATGTTACTTGGAGTGAATTTGATTCTTACGGAAGCTCAAATGCAAGCTGTAAATCAAGAATATTATTTGTAAAATCTACCGATAATGCACAAACGTGGAGTACACCTGTAAAAATTAATGAAATTGATGGTAATTGTGTGGATGAAGATTTAACTGTAGAAGGTGCAGTCCCAGCAGTTGGACCAAATGGAGAGATTTATGTAACTTGGGCAGGACCAAATGGTATTGTTTTTAATAAATCTACAGATTTTGGAGTGACTTGGAATACAACCGATACATTAGTGGATTCAATGCCAAATGGATGGGATTTTTCAGTACCAGGAATTGATCGTTGTAACGGATTGCCAATTACGCTTTGCGATACAAGTGGTGGCGTAAATAATGGAACAATTTATGTTAATTGGAGTGATCAAAGAAATGGGGCAAATGACACAGATGTTTGGGTAAAAAAATCAACCGATGGTGGAACAACTTGGGGATCACCAATTAGAGTAAATGATGATGTTGCTGGGAAGCATCAATTCTTTACGTGGATGGATATTGATCAAACCAATGGAAATTTATATTGTGTTTTTTACGATCGTAGAAATCATAACGATAATATGACCGATGTTTATTTAGCTCGTTCTATTGATGGTGGATTAACTTGGCAAAACATATTAATTAGTGAAACGTCATTTTTGCCAACAAGCAATGTGTTTTTTGGTGATTACAATGGCATTTCAGCTCATAATGGTGTTATAAGACCAATTTGGAAAAGGCTTCATAACGGTAATGCAAGTGTTTGGACTGCTTTAATTAATGATAATGACATTGTAGCAGTTGATGATTATTTTAATACAGATTTTGAATTAGAACAAAATTATCCAAACCCAGCTAAAGATGAAACATATATTGCTTTTAAATTAAAGAACGCAGATAAAGTAACACTAACAATATATAATATTTTAGGAGAGAAAGTCTCTAAAGTGATTGATAATACTTTATACGAATCTGGTTATTATGTTCAAAAAATAGCATTAGAAGATTACCAATTAACCGAAGGTGTTTATTTTTACGATTTAAAAATAGGTAAAAAAGTTAAAACTAAAAAAATGATTGTAGAGTAAATTTCTATTAAATCGTATTTTTATTAAGGTTAATAACTATATTTAGTAACCTTAATGTTTTAAAAGAATTGATTGTTAAACCAATTTATCGTCTAGAATAATTTGGCGCTTCCTTAGTAATTGTAACTGAATGTGGATGACTTTCATTCATGCCACTTGCTGTTATTTTCACAAACTTTGCTTCTTTTTGCGTTGCAATATCTTTGGCACCACAATAACCCATTCCTGCACGTAATCCACCAATAAATTGATGCATGGTTTCTTGCAATTCGCCTTTATAAGCAACTCGACCAACAATACCTTCTGGAACTAGTTTTTTAACATCATCTTCTACATCTTGAAAATAACGGTCCTTGGACCCTTTTTTCATAGCTTCAATAGAACCCATACCACGATAGGATTTGAATTTTCGACCTTCATAAATAATGGTTTCTCCAGGAGATTCTTTTGTACCTGCTAATAAAGAACCCAGCATTACACAATCCGCACCTGCAGTTATTGCCTTTGCAATATCACCAGTATAGCGTATTCCACCATCGGCAATGACTGGAATTCCAGTACCTTTTAATGCTTTTGAGACTTCCATAATTGCAGATAGTTGAGGGAATCCAACACCAGCTACAATTCGTGTTGTACAAATTGAACCAGGTCCAATTCCAACTTTAACGGCATCGGCGCCAGCTTTCACTAAAAATTTTGCCGCTTCTCCAGTAGCAATATTTCCAACAATCACATCTGTATCTGGAAATTTATTTTTTATCGTTTTAAGTATCGTTGCAACGCCTTTTGAATGGCCGTGAGCCGTATCAACAACTAAGGCATCAACACCAGATTTTATCAACCTTTCTGCTCTATCCATTGCATCGCCAGTTACACCAATTGCCGCAGCGACACGTAAGCGTCCAAAGCTATCCTTATTGGCGTTAGGGTTTTCACTAACTTTTATAATGTCTCTAAAGGTAATTAAACCAACTAATTTATTGTTATTATCAACAACAGGTAATTTTTCAATTTTATATTGTTGTAAAATAACTTCTGCTTCAGCCAATGACGTTCCTTTTTTGGTGGTAACCAAATTTGTTTTGGTCATTACATCATCAATTGATTTATCAAATTCGGTTTCGAATCGTAAATCTCTATTGGTTACAATGCCAATTAATGAACTACTATCATCAATTACAGGAATTCCGCCAATTTTATAACGCTTCATTAATTGTTTAGCATCTAAAACTGTAGCGTCTTTTTTAACGGTTATAGGATCTATAATCATACCAGCTTCACTACGTTTTACTTTACGAACTTCGTTGGCTTGTTGCTCAATAGTCATGTTTTTGTGTAAAACGCCAATACCACCTTCGCGTGCCATAGCTATTGCCATATTGGCTTCAGTTACGGTATCCATTGCAGCCGATATTATTGGCGTATTAATGGAAATATTTTTAGTGAATTGAGATTGAATATTTACCTGATATGGTAATATTTCTGAATATGCAGGAATTAGTAACACATCATCATATGTTAGTCCTTCGCCATAAAATTTATTGGTGTTTGTAATCATCACAATTAAATAAGAATTAATTGCGGTCAAAGATACATGATTTTTTGAAACTACACATGTTAAAATTTTATACTTGTAACAAAAGTCACTATTCCTAATAATGATTTCAATATAACTTTGCACATATTATATAAAATACTAATTTAAAAACATTTAAAACATGAAGAACAGTGTAAAAGTATGGGCGTTAATTTTAATTCTAAGTTTAACGGTAAGTTGTAAAGATGATGACGAAGATCAAGGTGGTGAAGATGCACGCTTTGAAAAAGTAAACGAAGGTAATACAGATATGGAAACTATTAAAGACTTGACAACAAATCTAGAGTGGATTAATGGTGTAGGTGGATGTTTTGCAGGCGTTGTGAATCCAGGAATGCAATGTTCTGAATCAATGTTTGCAGGATTAAATGATTGGAGATTGCCAACACCAACTGAATTATCAGAATTAATCATTGCTATTGATGCAAAGAATATGGAATTAAATTATATTAATTCAAGTTGTGCATTAATGTCTACAAGTATGCCTAAATGGGTTATGACAGAAAATTCAAATAATCCAGGGACAATTACAGAAACAGAGCCAGGTAATGCTGGCTTACGTTGTGTAAGAAATAACTAATATTTAATATTTGGTTGATTTATTAAACTCAAATTAGAATTTACAATTCTAATTTGGGTTTTTTATGTTTAATATTAATTCAATTTCTCAAATATAAATTCGTCAAAAAAGAAATCAGGATTTGGCACATCGATATGCAATGTGGTAATGTTTGCATTTTTATCGGTATCAAACCATAATTTACCTTCTGGTAAAGAGGATAATTTTGTATCGAACCTGAATGTGAAAATATTTGCATTCCAATGCTCTAATGAAGCTTTGAAAATTGGCGTTTCGTCCATCGAAAAATGAAGTTTTTTACCTTTTTTACTAATGGTAACTGTGCCATACATTTTATCTTTATAAGTTCCTACATAAGTATCTAGATCAAAACATTTTTTTTGAATTTTATGTCGTTTTTTCTCATTTTCAGTCGTTTTCTCTATTGCTTTAAGATCTTGCTTTTCTTTGTAGGCTAACCAATCTGCAGACCAATCTTTTGCATCTAATTTGTTTGCCAATAGCACATCTAGTGTTTTATTAGTAACTGCACTAGCTGTCCAGTTTAAACTGTTTGTTAAAACGATGATGCCAATCTTTAATTCGGGCACAAATGTAGATTTTGAAATCATACCATCATATCCGCCACCATGGCCAACAGTTTTGTAGCCATGAGTATCTTGTATTGACCAACCTAAACCGTAGGATTTAAAATGTGTTTTTTCTGCGTTATCATAAACTTTATGATTTACATGTGGTGTTGTTAAGTTCCTAAAACTTTGTGGAGAAATAAATGTTTTATCTTGAAAAATTCCTTTATTTACGTTTAACATCAGCCATTTAGCATAATCATTTACCGATGAAATTAAAGCTCCAGCAGGCGCCATATTATCCCAATTCACCCAATTTAGGGTATAGTGTTTACCTTGTTCGTAAAAATATGGCGTTGCAATATTTATTGCTGTATTAACCTGTTTTGTTGAGGTTAATGTGCGATTCATTTTCAGTGGTTTTAAAAAATGAGTAGACACATAATCAACCCAAGTAGTATCCGTTACTTTTTCCAATACTTTTCCTGCAGCAATATATTGTATGTTGGAATAGCCAAATTGGGTTCTAAAAGGAGTTGTAGGTTTTAAATGTTTTTGAGCTGCAATTATTTCTTCTGAAGAAAGTGTTGTTCCGTACCACAATAAATCACCACTAAATGTTTTTAACCCATTTCTGTGACATAACAAATCTTCAATGGTAGTATTATTTGTAGTATAGTCATCATATAATTTAAAATAGGGTAAATAATCTATGACTTTATCGGTCCATTTTATTCTGCCTTGATCGACTAATTGTGCTAAGGCGCTTGCCGTAAAAGCTTTAGAGTTTGATGCGATTGCAAATAAAGTATTGCCATCAACCTTTGTTTTTTGTTCAATATTTGCATAACCATAGCCTTTACTAAAAATGATTTTATCATCTTTAACAATAGCAATTGCCATACCTGGTACATGCCATTCTTTTAAAGCTTTGGCATAATATGAATCTAAATGTTGTAATTGCTCTTCCGTTTGAGAAAACAATTGTGTGCTAAGTAACATTAACGTTACTACAATGAGTGTTTTTTTCATTTTTATAAATTTGATATTTTCAAAGATATAAAAATTAAAGCTATTTTTAATTAGAATAAACGCCAAATTTGTGCCACTAAAAACGTAATAATAAAGCCCATAATTACGGGTAATATACTAGCGACTAATGTCCATTTTGCACTCTTTGTTTCTTTATAAATAGTATAAATTGTTGTGCTGCAAGGATTGTGCAATAAACTAAATAACATGAGGTTAATTGCTGTTAGTAAGGTCCAGCCGCCAGCCTTAAGAATGTCACCAGTTGCATTTACAGAATCCAATTCAAACATAACACCAGCGCCACTTCCACCATCAACACCTGTTACCATAACAGTTAACATTAATATGGTTGGAATCACAATTTCATTTGCTGGTATTGCCAGAATATAGGCTAACAAAATAACACCATTCAAACCTAATAAAAATCCAAAGCCATCTAAATAATTTATAGTGATTGCAGCCAAACTAACATCGCCATAAGTGATATTGGATATAAGCCAAATTACTGCACCAGCTGGAGCTGCAAATAAGATTGCACGCCATAAAACAATTAATGTTCTGTCTATTAATGACGTGTAAATTGTTTTCCAAAATAATGGTGGACGATAAGGTGGTAATTCTAAATTAAAGGTTGAAACTTCTCCTTTTAAAACAGTTTTTGACAAAGCCCAAGAGGTGAAAAACATAAAAAAGATACCTAATAAAGCAATTCCAATAACGGCAGATAGGGAAGCTAAAGTTGAAAATGATTTAGGAACAACGGCACCAATAAAAATGGTTGCAACTAATATTTGTGTTGGCCATCGTCCATTACATAATGAGAAATTATTTGTTATTATGGCAATTAAGCGTTCTCTTGGACTATCTATTATTCGGGTTGCAACAACACCTGCTGCATTACATCCAAAGCCCATACTCATTGTTAAAGCTTGTTTTCCATGCGCACCTGATTTTCGGAAAAGGGAATCTAAATTAAAGGCAACGCGTGGTAAATATCCAAAATCTTCGAGTAACGTAAATAAGGGAAAAAATATAGCCATTGGCGGTAACATTACAGCAATTACCCAAGCAATTGCTAAATATACACCATCTATTAAAAATCCGTCTAGCCACCAAGGCATATGTAAACTTGCAGCAAAACCTTTTAAAATGGGATGTGTTTTGTCTAATAAAAGTTCAGCTAACATTGCCGATGGATAATTGGCACCAATAATTGTTAGCCACAAGACTATTGCTAAAATGAAAAACATAATTGGAAATCCCCATGTTTTGCTTGTGACAATTTTGTCAATTTTGCCATCAAAACGTAATTGTTTTTTACTAACTTCATTGGTAACCGAATGTTTTACGATATCTGCAGCATCGGCATAAATTCCTTCAGCTAAACTATCATGAAAATCATCTCCAATTTCCCAACGTAAATCTTTGGTAAGCTCTAATATACTATCAATTTTATTTTTTTTCATAACTTTAATTATATGAATTCTCCTGTTTTTAAGGCTTCAATGATGCGTGTGTCACCTTCGAGTAAACGAAAAGCAATCCATCGACTGTTTGATATTGTTGGATATTTTTCTTCAATTTCAGCACTAATTTTGTGCACTGCCTTTTCCAATTTCTTAGGAATATTTTTTATTCTACGTGGTTTACAACTTATTTTATTGTTTGCCAAGTCACTAATTGTTTGTGTTAGTTCTGGAATGCCTTTTTTTGATCTTGCATTGGTTGCAACTACTGGTATTCCTAAATCTTTTGATAAGCTTCGTGTATCGATTGTAATATTATTGCGAGTTGCTTCATCTATTAAATTAAGACATAGAACGGCTTTATTGGTGATTTCTAAAATTTGTAAAACTAAATTTAAGTTGCGTTCTAATCTACTTGCATCAACTACAATTACAGTGACAGTTGGTTCCCCAAATAAAATAAAATTTCGAGCAACTTCCTCGTCTTCAGAGGTTGATAGAAGAGAATACGTTCCTGGCAAATCGATTAGTTTATATTTTTCGTTGGCGTATTTAAAAGCGCCTTCGGCACGTGTTACCGTTTTTCCTGGCCAATTTCCAGTGTGCTGTTTTAAACCAGTAAGTGCATTAAAAACAGTACTTTTCCCTGTATTTGGATTGCCAGCTAAAGCGATAATATAGTCAAAATTGGTTGTGTTTACACCCAATTTTTGAAGACCTTCTGCATTAAATTGCGGACAGGTTTCGCAAGCCGATTTTACAGTTTTACTCATTGGTTATTTCTTTTATAATTAATATTTGAACGGCTTGACTTTTTCGTAAAGCAATGCTAGTTCCTTTTATTAAATAAGCAGTTGGATTTGAAAGTGGATTTTCTAGAGCAATACTTATATCGGCTCCTTTTACAAAACCTAAATCGAGTAATCTTCTACGGTTATCGCCTCTACATTCCTTTGATAAACCTGTGATTTTGGCCGTTTCATTTAGTTTTAAACTGCTTAAACGAACATAGTTTTCTTCCAATTCATTAGCTTCATTTTCAATTTCAATAGTGAGATTGTTTGCAACCTCTGGCGCTAATTTAAACTCTTCGCCTTCAGAATAAAAAACAACACGTTTTTCATTGTTTTCTAAGACCTTTATATAGGAACCTATATGAATATCTTCGGCTAATATTTGTTTGTATATCAAAGCAGGTTCATCTTCAATATGTACAATTCTACCTTTGGCATATACTGGTAATTTAATTAATGAAACGCCATTTAAAGTGGCCATTTTTCCAGTTGTTGATGGAATTGGGTCACCGTGAGGGTCAAATTTAGGTTCGCCCAATTTTGCTGATAGTAAGTTGGTTTCTTCTACATTTAATTCGTGTTCCTTACGTTCGGCTCTTTGATGCCATTCTTTTTTATCAAAACCTGTTTTCTCGGCTAAATATTTTTCCCATAAACGATGAATTCGGATGATACGTAAGGCGTAATCTCTACCTGAATTAGATAATGATAATTCAGAGTTCTCATTAACTATTAAGCCATTATTTTGCATTGTTTGCAAACTATTTTTTAAAGTGTCTTTTTGAAGACTTAAATTTTCAATTAAGCTATTTTCGTTTGTAACATCACCATCACTTTCGGTATGAAACATATGTTTTAAAATATCTTCTACAACAATTTTATCTTGATTTTTATTATTTTTTCTCACAATCCAATACCAACCTGTTTTTGGTTTAAAGATGAAGTAGAGTAGTAGTGATAATGCAACAAATATAAGTAGTGCATATATTGGGTTGTAAGTAATCATTCGCTTTTAAGGTATAAATTATTAGCTACTTCTTGTGAGATGACGAGCTGTTGATTTTTATATGAAATGGTCATAGAATTATCAAATGGTTCAACATCTGTAATGGTTATATTTGTGCCAATTTCAATTTTGTTTTTACTTAAATATTTTAAAAATTTATCTGAATCATTAGCAACATAAACTAATTCTGAAACATCATTTATTGATAGTTTGCTAAGATTTATTTTTTTAATAGTGTTTATTACGCCTTCTTTTGTAGGTATTGGATCGCCGTGAGGATCTACTGTTGGGTAATCTAAATAAGCATCTAAATAATCAATTAATTTGCTAGATTTTACGTGTTCCAATTGTTCTGCGATTTCGTGTACTTCGTTCCATTTAAAATGAAGTTTTTCAACTAAAAAAACTTCCCATAACCGATGATTTCTAATAATAGAAAGCGCATTTTTTTCACCTTCATCGGTTAATGATACGCCGTAATATTTTTTATAGTTAACAAGTTTTTTTGTTACTAATTTTTTAAGCATATCTGTAACCGAAGATGCTTTGGTATTTAAGCTATGCGCAATGGCGTTTGTTGAAATGCCTTCATTGGTTGTTAAACCCAATTTATAGATGGCTTTTAAATAATTTTCTATGGTAAATGAATTCATTTAAAATAATTTTAGACAAAAGTAATATAATTTTTAGACTTGTCTAAAAATTATAATTTTTATTTCATATCTTTACCATTATAATTTAAAGATATGGAAAGAATTAGTGTTAAAGAAGCTTTGTTGAAAGGTCAAGTAGTTGTCAATTTTCCTGTATTTCTTTTGATGTTTGGAATTCCAGGTTTGTTTTATTTTACAAATTTAATGAGTGATGAATTACTTTGGCTTAAACCCTTTAGTATGTTTTTAGGATTTGTTTTAGGCTGGCTTTGGTGGAGTTATGCTATTGTAAAATGGCGTTTATGGGCTTTTTCTAGAGTTGATGATTTCTATGAGCTAGAAGATGAAGCCATTGAAGCAAAATTGATTTGGCCAGAAGGTAATTGGTTTAATAAAACAGAAATTTGGACAAGGCTTCAAAGAGAGCAATGGGAAGAAATTATCAAAAGTAATTCTGAGGATGACGATTTCTAAAAATTACTATCGCGAATAAAAAGAAAATTAGCCAACCATTGAAATGCAACCACACTTATAATAAACGCAAAGGAAAAAACATTGACTACACTATCAGTTTTAAACGTTGTAAAAATGGCAATTATTCCAAGTAAAACCATCAATCCAATATAAGCAAAAATACCTGTTCTATATTTGGTTGGCGCAAACATAGCGCTAAAAGGAATCATCATTACTAATCCAAAAAAAGCAATTGGCAACCAATTTAAATTTTTGGTAATTGCATATATAATTAATCCTATAAAGAGAATTAAAACGCTTACGCCAACAAAATTGGAGCTTAATATTTCTTTTTTATCTAATAAATTACGTCCATATACATTTAATCTCAAAAATAAATTACTTATTGGTGTTATCACCCAAGTAGAAAATGCCATCAAACCTAAAATGATCATAATTGGTAATAAAACGGGCATTAATGAAGGGTTGCTGTCAGCAATTTTTTGAATGAATTTAAAACCAAAATAAAAGCCAAAAACAACGCCCCACTGGTATTTTTGAGTCAGTTTTCCAATCCAAAACGAATACTGTAAAAACCAGCGATATAATAAATATTTAGACTTTAAAGCTTCAAGCATACCGTTTTGAGCATACTGATGATTAGGATTGTGTTTTAATGCTTCTTTAAAATGAATTAAGGCTTTTTTTGGATTTCCTTTCTCTAATAAGTTCCACCCATAATTTGCATGTGTGTCTGGATTGTTTGGATCTTCTTTTAACGCGCCTTCTATAGTTTCAAAAGACTCTTCATCTCTGTTAAGTTTAAGTAAAACAGAACTTCTTAGATTTAAAGCGTCTATATCTTCTGGATCTAGAGATAAGGCTTTATCGGCAAGTTTTAATGCTTCATCAAATTGTTTACGTGCTAATTTTATAGAACCTAAGTAGGAATAATAACCAGCAACAATTGGATTTAAGCTAATTGCTTCCTTCAAATTAGTTTCGGCACCATCATAATCTGTTTTATGAAGTAAAATTACGGCTTTAATATAGTAATTGTAGTCTTCATCAGGTGCTAACCCAATTGCATCATCTATTACTTCGATGGCACGTTCTAATTCATTTAACTGTAATAATATATTACTGTATAATGCCAAAACGTAAGAATTATTGGGGTTGTCGGCTAATAATTGAGGCATTAATTTTTGAGCTTCAATGTATCTGTTGTGCTGAATTAATACTTGTACACGTTCTAAAAGTCTATCGTTTTCCATTTATTTTTTGATATTCAAATAGGTTAGAATGTCATCATATAAGCCAGACTCGTTTGCATATAATGCAAAGTTTTTCGCTGCAGCAAACCATTCTGCAGTACTTGGTTTGTGTTTTTTTATAGCACTTTTTAAATCTTTAGAATTCAATGGTTTTGGAATGCCATCTTTAATTGCTTGCTCCAATTTACTTTCAATGGCAATATCAATAACGGCTTCAATATCTGCTCCAGAATATGTTTTGGTGATTTTTGCCAATGCTTTAAAGTCAATTTTATCACATGGCTTTCCTGTTAGTTTTAATCTAAAAATGGCTTCACGTGCCTCCAAATCTGGTGGTGGCACAAAAATAATACGATCAAATCGCCCTGGTCTTCTAAAAGCAGTGTCCAAATGCCAAGGCGTATTAGTTGCGCCTATGGTTAGGATGCCATCATTGGTGTTTTCTAAACCATCTAATTCACTTAAAAATTGATTTATTAAATGTCTGCCAGCCGTTTGTTTCATGTCACTTCTGCTTGCACCAAGTGCATCTATTTCATCAAAAAACAAAACGCAAGGTGTGTTGTTACGAGCTAATTCAAATATTTCGTGTAGATTTCGTTCGCTACTACCAACCCACATATCTAAAATATCGTTTAAGCTAACTGTAACAAATTTTGCGTGTACTTCACCTGCTGTAGCTTTTGCCATAAAAGTTTTTCCACAACCTGGCGGACCATAGAGTAAGATACCACCGCCAATTTTTTTACCATAAGCTTTGTAAATTTCGGGATGTTTTAAGGGTTGAATAATTTTTAAATCAATCTCTTTTTTTATTAAATCCATACCGCCAACATCGTTGAAATTGATTTTTGGTTTTTGAATGAATTTAGGATCAACTTCAAACTCATCCTCGTCAGTATTCAAATCATTTACGGGTTTTTGTATCTCTGTAACGCGAAGCTGTGAATCGATTTCTGCATCATAAAAATTAGGATTGATTTCCAATATTTTTTTATAAGTTTCCAATGCTTTTTCTATATTATTTTCTTTAATCAATGCCTTTGTGTAAAGTAACAATACATCAAAAGTTGGATTTCCAACATCTATAAATTCTTCCAAAACAACATTACATTTTGTATAAGCACCTTTTGCGAAAAACACATGTGCTAAGCCTGTTTTAGCATCCATAGAATCCGCAATTCGTATTAATTCTAAATACGCTTCTTCAGCTTCATCGAGTCTGTTTAAACCTAACAAAGACTCTGCTAAATGCATTCTTAACGGTACATTGTTTGGAGAGAATTTTAAAGCTTCTCTTAAACTATCAATTGCGTTGTTGTCCATAATAAAATTTATATTTCCTTTAAAACAAAAATACAATATAGTTTCTATAGTATCTTAAATTATAAATTTATTTAATATATTTGTACTTTACAAGCTAAAACAATATTAGCATCACAATTAAATCAAAGATTTATGAAATTTATAGTTTCCAGCGCTCAGTTATTAAAAAATTTACAGACTCTTGGAGGAGTTATTAATACAAATAATACCTTACCAATTTTGGATAATTTTTTATTCGAATTAAGCAAGGATCAATTAAAAGTTACCACGTCGGATTTGGAAACAACCATGACTTCGGTTATTGGAGTTGAAACTGATGATGAGGCAGAAATAGCTGTTCCTGCAAGATTGCTATTAGATATTTTAAAAACTTTTCCCGATCAACCACTTACTTTTAGAACTGAAGACAATAATACCATTGAAATAAGTTCGCAAAGCGGTAACTATTCTTTAGCTTATATTGATGGTGCCGAGTTTCCAAAAGCAATTGAATTGGAGGCGCCAAGTACAACCAAAATTAAAGGTGACATTTTATCTAATGCCATATCAAAAACAATTTTTGCGTCAGGTAATGACGATTTGAGACCTGTAATGAGTGGAGTTTTCTTTCAGTTTTCTACAGACGAATTAACATTTGTAGCTACAGATGCACATAAATTGGTTAAATATACGCGTACAGATTTAAAATCTGATCAATCGTCAGAATTTATAATGCCAAAAAAACCATTAACAATTTTAAAGAATATTTTATCATCATCGGATGAAGATGTTGTAATTGAATATAACGATTCCAATGCTAAATTTACCTTTGATAATAGTATTTTGGTATGTCGTTTAATTGATGGAAAATATCCTAATTACGATGCAGTGATCCCAAAGGAAAATCCAAATATTTTAACCTTAGATAGAAGTTCATTTTTAAATTCGGTACGTCGTGTTTCTATATTTGCAAGTAAAACAACACATCAAATTCGTTTAAAAATGGCTGGAACAGAATTAAATATATCTGCCGAAGATATTGATTTTTCAAATAAAGCAGATGAGCGTTTACAATGTGCTTATCAAGGAGATGATATGCAAATTGGATTTAATTCGCGTTTTTTATTAGAAATGTTAAATAATTTAAATTCAAATGAAGTTCAAATTCATATGTCTTTACCAAATAGAGCTGGTATTTTAAAACCTTTGGATAGTTTACAAGATGGTGAAGAGGTTACCATGCTAGTTATGCCAGTTATGTTGAATAGTTAGAACATTACTTAGATTTTATAAATACAAAAGCCCAATATGTTTTGCATATTGGGCTTTCTTTATTGTGTTACTATTTATTTAAGATCCAAGTTTTATAAACTTGCTTTTAGAAATAAATTTATTATTTACAGATTCTCCTAGTATATTAATATCTTTGGTTCTTTTGTATTCTTCTACAGCAATTAACATCTGTTTTTCGCTGTCTCGGTATAATTTTATTCCTTTTTTTGCGCCTTTATTTAGTATTTCTAGATAAAATCCGTCTTTCAATTTTCCTGGTTTTGTTGCAGGTCTTCCCATTTTTTCAATTTATTTTTAATGAACTACAATATAACGATTTTTATTTCAATTATGCAAACATTTAACAGATGATTAACATTGATTTTAATTAGTTAGTAATCAGTAGCTTAAAGTGTAATTTATAAGTTTGATATTTATTTAATGACTTTTGCCTCAATTAGAACATCGGTAAAAGGCCATTCATCAACATCTACATCTTCTTTCACAATTCTATCAATAACGTGCATGCCTTTAATAACTTCGCCAAAAACAGTGTGCTCATTATTTAAATGATGTTCGCCTTTACTTTGAATAAAGTAAAACTCAAATGGTGTAGATAATTTTTTTGGATTGTCTTCCCAATCTCTAGCAATAGCTAAAGCGCCTCTTTTGTGTTTTCTGTTCTTTCTGAATTCTGGAGGTAAGGTATAGTGTTTGTATTTATTTCTAATGTTAACCGTTTCTCTGTTTTCAGAATTTCCACCTTGAGCAATAAAGCCATTAACAACTCGATGAAAACATGTGGTACTAAAATAACCTATTTTGGTTAAAAAAATAAAACTGGCTCTATGAAGTGGTGTGTTTTTATATAGTTTTATTGTAATATCACCGTGACGAGTTATAAAAATAACTTGGGTTTCTTTATTTTGTTTCCCGTATTCGGTAAAATAGGCAACTGCATTTTTGTTATTTAAAGAGTCTTTATTAACTGGTTTTTTTTCAGCTTTAATTATTTTTACTGTACTGTTATTTTGTTTAGTGAAACTTGTTTTTTTTTCTTCTTTTTTACAAGAAATCAATACTAAGATTAGTAGTATAATTAAAAAATAAAATTTTGACATACGTTATTTTTTAATTATTTCTGATAGTAATTTTTTAGCACGTAATAATTTTACTTTTACATTTGTTATAGGTTCATCAAGAGTTTTAGCAATTTCCTTATAGGTCATTTCTTGAAAATAACGCAGTTGAATGACTTCCTGATAATGAGGTTTTAATTTTTTTATGTAAGCTAATAGCTTGGCTAAATTTTGTTCCGTAATAATACGATCTTCTGCCGATGGAGATTCATCTTTTATGTCAAAAACTGAATTATCACTTTTAGTGATTGATATTGTTGCTTGTTTTTGTTGTCTTAAATGATCAATATAGATGTTTTTTGAAATGGTAATTAACCACGTTTTAAATTTATAAGACTCCTTATAAATACTTAATTTGTCAAATGCTTTTGCAAAAGTTTTTATAGTAATGTCTTCCGCTTCATCTTCATTTTTTGTTTTTTCCAATAAAAATCGATAGACATCTTTCCAAAAAGTATTTAATAATTTTTTATAAGCACTTTGATCACCAGTCAATGCTTTTTTGATATAAGATTGTATGTCGGATTTTTTTAATTTAGACATTTATATAAAATATAATTTACCAATTTTTTGGCTTCGATATTAAATTCGCGATAAATATACGCATTTGAATACTAATTAAACACAATTCTAAAATAGGAATATATAAGATTAGATCTTTCTCATTCAATTTGTTTGCTGAAGCTCCAAAAATGAGATATTGAAAACCAATGCGAATTAACATTAAAATGCTTACCAATTGAGTTTGCCATCCAATAATGATTAGATAGATTCCTAAAATCCAAAAGCTAAACTGTGAGATGTAAAATAAGCCTAATAAAAATTTATGTAGAGGCTTGTAGGTGTTAGCTGTTGAAATGTGTCTTCTTTTTTGATGAAGCCATTTTTTAAAACTTACATGCGGTTTTGAGCTTGTAAAACTATTTTCTCCAATAGATATTGCTGTATTGGTGTAACTTGCAATTTCGTTTACAAATAAATCATCATCACCAGATAAGATGTGTTCATGTTTCTTAAAACCATTAACACTTTGGAAAGCGGTTTTTGTAAATGCAATATTCCGTCCAACGCCCATATAAGGTATCCCTTTTTTAGCATAAGAAAAATATTGTATTGCTGTTAAAAGCGTTTCAAAACGAAGCAATTTGTTAAACCAAGAATTTTTTATTTTTTGATGTGCACCATAACCTAAAACTAAAACTTTATTAGTTGTAAAATGTGTGCTCATCTCTTTTATCCATTGATTTGAAACTGGTTTACAATCGGCATCTGTGAATAGTAAATGTTCGTTTTTTGCAGCATTGATTCCTTGGGTAAGTGCATTTTTTTTGTTGCCTTTATTTGAATTATTTGTGAGATTTATTAGTGTTATTTTTTCATTTTTAAAGCTTTGCATAACTTCCAAAGTTGCGTCTGTAGAGTGGTCGTTAACTAATATAATTTCAAAATTTTCATACTCTTGATTTATTATGTAAGGCAAAAATTCTGAAATATTATTCGCTTCATTTTTTGCGCAAATTATAATTGAAATAGGTAATGAATTCAATTCTTTTGGTTGATTTTTATCAAAGGAAAATTTCCAAAAAACAAAGAAATAATAGCTTAGTTGGATTATAATTGTACTTTTAAAAAGGATTAATAAATACATTATTATTAATAGGGACTTTAATTATTGTTAATAATACATTTTTTTTGAGGTACTGTAAATCTACGTAACCCTTTTTAGGGTACTTTTAGTATGCTAAGATACGATATAAATTTAAGTTTGAAACTTTCGCTGTAACATCTAATAATTTTGTTGTTTTTATACATATACTTTTTGATTTGTGTATACATATTTTAGGACGGGTCATAATTGGTGGCAACGATTTATGTAAGCGTAGTTGCGGATTTCAAGGCACTTACCTTTCAATTTATCACTAAACTTTGTTCAAAGATACAAACTTTGAAGTTAGCATAAAACCCGCAATTACGTTTACATTTTGTTATGAGCTTTATTGTTTAGATTAAAATATTCCATCAAATAAAGGCATTAAATATGTAAAGAAAGCAATAATCCATACAATAATTGTAATTAAATTTTTTGTTTTTTCTTTACTTGTTATTATTTCAGAAATTTTCATAATTATTAATTTTTTATTGATTAGGAGGATTAATATTACAGTCACCACCACAACCACTTGATTCGAATTCATAAGAGCAACCACCATTGTTACTTTCATTACAACTATTATATGCAGAAACGCAATCAGAAGATAATGATGAAGTTCTCCAAGCACAGTATCCACCACCGACAATCGTAACAATTGCACCTATACATAATCCACCACAAACTACTTGTGGTGACATTGTAGATTTAGAACTTGAGAGATTGGGTAAATCTAAAAAACTATCGATATCAACTTCTCCTTTAGCATTTATTGTAAAAATATTATCTTCTACAGCAAATGTTATATTTGCATTGTCTTCATCAATATTATTTATTGTTACATTATAATCATATCCGTTCAAATTCTCAATTTCTAATTCGTTATCAGATAATTTAGTAAAAATAGCATTATTTAGACTACTATCATCTAAAAACATTTTCACATTAACTTTTTCGTTATTAAAGTTAATATCACCTTTAACAAAATTTTCATTCTGATTTTCTTTATTTAGATTTAAAATCAAATTAGAATTACTGTTTTTTGAATGGTCTTGTTCTGTTTTTACTTCGTAAAAATTATTCTTCTCAATTTCAATACCCTTTTCATCAGACGAGCAGGAAGTTAGTGATAAGATTGAAATAATTATAATTACGGTTTTTAAAAAATTTATTTTCATTTTTAAAGTTTTTTTGAGAATTCTTTTCATTTTTTTTAGAACTCTCTGATTAATATTTGTTTTCCCAATTATTATTTTAAATCATTTTTTGATTTCAGATTATCGGCATTTTCAACTGTTTTGAGATGGTTTAGTCTCTTTTATTTAATTATATTTAACCGTTTTATTGAGTTTTTATTGCTCATAACGATTTGTGTAAGCGTAGTTGCGGATTTCAAAGCACTTACCTTTCAATTTATTACTGAACTTTGTTCAAAGATACAGACTTTAAATTAAGCACAAAACCCGCAATTACGTTTACATTTTGTTAGCGGTTCGGCTTTGTGTTCTTTGAAAGTTTGTCCTTCGAAATCCGTTTTATTTTTTAATTAACTTTTCGATTTTAGATTGTAACTCTTTCTCGGCACCAATGATATCTAAAATCATCATCTTTACAATTATCTTCTTGTTTCTATCAGCCTTTTCAAAGTTATTAAATATATAATCCATTTGTTTTTCTATTCTCGAAGTCAAATTTTGTTTTCCTTCTTCAATAGCAGATAAAGCAGATAACTTTTCATATTCGATTAATTCAATCTTAGAATTAGCAATAGCATTCCACGTATTAGTTTTTATGATTGGCTTTTGAATACCATTTGATCTCATTATTATTTCGTATAGAGTGACTTTTTCATTATTCAAGTAAACATCTAAAGTGTCGACAGATGCAAGTTGTTTAGGAATTACTCTTTTTATATCTATGTTACTTTCTTCCAATTCGCTTTCGATAGAGGAAAACATTTGATTCAGATACTTTTTATCCTTTCTCTCTTCATTCCAGTTATTAATAAATAAAGCAATTAAAATTCCAATTATTATAGGAATTACTTCTTTGATAATGTAGTTTATTTGTTTCATTTATTACGTTCTTATTTTTTTAGTTACTATCAATTTTAATATGCCTCTTGAATTCAGGTTTTCTTTTCTTGCTGACCGCTAACATACATATATAAACAATACAATAATTAATACCTATTAAATTGCTTATAAAAGAAATAAAAAACTATTTTCTACCAACCACTTTTTTAACAGCGGCAACAATAGCTTTATCGTTTAAATTGTATTTTTCTAGCAATTGAGTAGGCGTTCCAGATTCTCCAAAAGTATCTTTAACAGCAACAAATTCTTGAGGTGTAGGATTGTTTTCAGATAGTAAACGAGCAACACTTTCCCCTAAACCACCAAGCATATTATGTTCTTCGGCAGTAACAATACAACCAGTTTTGGCAACAGATTTTAAAATAGCCTCTTTGTCTAATGGTTTTATGGTGTGTATGTTTATCACTTCGGCTGTAATTCCCATGGCTTCCAATTGTTCTGATGCTTGCAAAGCTTCCCAAACTAAATGTCCAGTTGCTACTATGGTAACATCGGCACCTTCGGTTAGATGAACGGCTTTACCAATAATAAATTTTTCATCAGCAGGCATAAACACAGGCATTTTTGGTCTTCCAAATCGTAAATAAACAGGTCCAACATAATCTGCAATAGCTAAAGTTGCTGCTTTGGTTTGGTTGTAATCACATGTGTTAATTACTACCATGCCTGGTAACATTTTCATCATACCAATATCTTCTAATGTTTGATGTGTTGCGCCATCTTCACCCAATGTTAAACCACTATGAGATGCACAAATTTTCACATTTTTACCTGAGTATGCAATTGATTGACGAATTTGATCATACACACGAGCTGTAGAGAAATTTGCGAAAGTACCTGTAAACGGAATTTTATCGCCAATGGTTAAACCAGCAGCAATACCAATCATATTTGCTTCGGCAATACCAATTTGGAAAAAACGTTCTGGATGATTTTTTTGAAATGTTCCCATTTTTAAGGATCCAATTAAATCAGCACAAAGCGCTACAACTTTCTCGTTTGTTTTTCCTAATTCGGTTAAACCGTCTCCAAAACCAGATCGGGTATCTTTCATTTCGGTAAACGTGTATTTTTTTATTGCCATTGGGTTTGTGTTAAGTAAGTTAATTTATTTAACAAAAATAATGAATTGAACCAATTTTTTATTTAAAATTTCATCAATTCTTTATAGAACTTATGAACAGGAAATCCCATCACATTAAAATAACTTCCTTTAATTTTTTTTACGCCAATTAAGCCAATCCATTCTTGTATGCCATAGCTTCCAGCTTTATCATAAGGTATAAATTTAGTTACGTAATAGTTGATTTCTTCTTGAGATAAACGATTAAAATAAACAGTGGTAACATCGCTAAAAACAACTTCTTTATCTTTACTTTTTAGGCAAACAGAGCTAAATACTTTGTGCTTATTGCCCGATAATTGTGAGAGAATCTCCTGAGCTTCGTAGTTACTTTGGGGTTTGCCTAGCATTTTACCATTATGCCAAACAATAGTGTCTGCGGTAACTAGAATGTCATTGTCTTTCAATTCTCCAAATGCAGCGGCTTTAAGTTTGGCAAGGAATTCGGTAATTTTTTCTTTTTTTAAATTCGTTGGAAAAACTTCATCCACTTCTTTTAAAGAGATCGAAAAATCCAACTGTAATTCTTTTAAAAATTGTTGTCTTCTAGGCGAACCGGAAGCCAAAATAAGATTATAATTTTTTAATTTATCTTGTAATAACATAATTCTCTTGTTTTTAAAATAGGATAGATAAAACACCAAAGAGCAATATTAATTTTAATAAATTACTTAAAGTGTGAAGTTGTTTTGTTGTTTTTACTTCTTTTATTTTATACATAAAATAACCCAATGGTAACAGTATAAAAATAACGACATAAATTTGAAATAACAGAAGTCTATTGTTAGACATTAAAATGATAAGTGCCATAAAAGGCAATGAGGTTAAGTAAAAAATAAAATGCTGTGTTCTTTTTTTACCTATTATAATTGGAAGCGTTTTCAATTGTACATTATAATCACCATTAACATCTTCTATATCTTTTACAATTTCTCTGATAAAATTGATCGTAAAAGCAAAGCCAGCATAGATATAAATTAGAGTATCAAAATAAAGAGGTAATACACTATCGTTTGTTGGTGGAAAAACAACTAAAATTAAAATACTAAAACCAATAAGTAAAGAAACAATAAAATTGCCTAGTAAAGCAATGGCTTTAAATTTTAAAGAATACAAATAAAGTAAAACGAAAATTCCAATAAAAAGGAGTGAATAATACATTTTATGAGTTAGTATCGCTAATATAAAACCCGTTATTAATCCAATTAAATTAAAAAAAATATAGAGTTTTAAGGTTGTTTTTTTAGAAATCAACTTTCCAACAATAACTTTATTTGGTTTATTTATAGTATCAGCTGTAACATCAAAATAATCATTAATTATGTTTCCAGCACCAGCTAAAAATACGGTAGCTGTTATAAGTAACACTAACTCTACTAAATTCAAATTTGATTTAAAAAAATGCATTGAAAATAGCACTTGCATACAAACAAGCATCATTAAGTTTTTAAAACGTATAAGTTGTAAAAATTGACTAATTTTCATAGTGCTTTAAATCAAAAGTCTTTATTAAAAATCCTTTTTTATGCGAGCCAAATCACGCTTATTATCACGATCTTTCATAGTTTCTCGTTTATCGTGTAATTTTTTTCCTTTGGCAAGCACAATATCTAATTTTGCCCAACCTTTCTCTGTTAAATATAAACGAATTGGAATAATAGTTAAACCAACATTCTTAACAGATTTTTCAAGCTTACGTAGTTCACGTTTATTTAATAATAATTTTCGAGCACTTTTAGTTTTATGATTGTAAACATTGCCATACGTATATTCTTCAATAAACATATTTATAGCAAAGAGTTCTCCACGTTCATTAAACTCACAAAAACTCTCTGTAATACGTGCTTTACTAGCTCTTATTGATTTTATTTCTGTACC
>JAZGEV010000127.1:0-8234 GCA_036478895.1 Flavobacteriaceae bacterium
TACTAATGGAATGTTTGATGAAAAATGATTTTGAAAAACTTATTATATTAATCATCCTGTTACTCCAAACAGGATTTTTTTCTGTACAAGCCCAAAACATCCAAGTTACAGGAATTGTAAGAGACAGCATAAACCAACCATTGGTCTATGCCAATGTATTTGCTGTACCCAAAGCCAAAGAAATAAACATTACTTATGCCGTAACTGATGAAGATGGTAAATACAACCTAAAATTAAAAAAAGGAAAAAGTTATGAGGTTACTACAAGCTTTATGGGTTTTATAAATGAGAAAGTAATTTTTAATTTCACAAAAGATACCATCTACAATTTCACGCTCAAAGAAAACCCAAACCAACTTGATGAGATAGAACTAAGCTATACCATACCTATTGTGGTAAAACAAGATACCACAACGTATAATGCAGATAGCTTTATTACAGGTAATGAGCGCAAACTAAAAGATCTTCTTAAAAAATTACCTGGTATAGAAGTAGATAGGAAAGGTAACGTACTGGCAAATGGTAAAAAAGTAACCAAACTTTTGGTAGAGAACAAACCTTTTTTTGGTGGCAATACCAAATTGGGTGTTAATAACATCCCAGCAGATGCCATAGACAAAGTGCAAGTGTTAGAAAACTACAATGAAGTAGCTATGCTAAAAGGTTTACAAGATGATGACAAGGTTGCCTTAAACATAAAACTAAAAGAAGATAAAAAGAAATTTATTTTTGGAGATTTAGAAGCTGGTGTTGGAGTAAAAAAACGCTATTTAGTACATCCTAAACTATTTTATTACAGCCCCAAAACAAGTGCTAATTTTATTGGTGACTTTAATAATCATGGAGAAAAATCCTTTACCTTTAAAGACTACTTAGATTTTGAAGGTGGCATAAGTAAAATGCTAAGCGATGCAAGTGGTTATTTTAAATTATATAATTCAGATTTTGCCAAGTACCTAAACAATCAAAACTTCACGGCACAAAAACAACTTTTTGGAGCGTTTAGCTTACACCAAGCAATAAGCAATAGCAGTGATTTTAGCTTTTATTCCATAAGTTCAAAATCTAAAACCAATACACAAAGCAACAACAGTAATTTTTACTTAGTAGACACACCTTTTTTAGAAGCAAGGACAAATACCAACAACATAGATAATTTCTTTACCATTGGTAAAATAACTCTAGACTATGACCCCAATAAAAAGACAGATTATGCATTTACTAGTTTTGTAAAACTCACCCATTCCAATAGTGATGGAAAAATTAATACAAACAATCCTACAAATACTATAAACCTAATAACCAAAGCCAATATTGATGCCATTACATTAAAACAAAATATAAGTCTCAACAAAAATGCTTCTAAAAAACACACACTAACCTTTGATGGTAATTATAGTTTTGTAAAAGATACTCCTAATTTACAATGGACAACCAACCAAGAAATATTGCAAGGTTTAATTCCGTTGCAGACAGAACCTATTTATAATATTTTACAATCTAAAAAGAAAGAAGCACACAATGTAAGTTTTATAGCAAAAGATTATTGGGTTGTAAGTAGGTTCCATCATATCTACACCAGTTTTGGAGTTAATGCAAAAGCAAGTGCTTTTTTTAGTGAAGATGTACAGCATTTAGCTAATGGTAATATTAATGATTTTAGCACATCTGGTTTTGGTAATGATTTTACTTATAATTTCTTAGATACGTATTTGGGGTTGGAATACAAGTTTAAAATTGGCAATACAACATTTAAACCTGCATTATTTTATCATAATTACAATTGGAGCACGCAACAGTTTACAGATAAAAACACGTTTTCAAAAAACTTGTTTTTACCACAATTTACAACCAAAGTGAATTTTAGAAACAGTGAAAAATTAAATTTCAAATACAAATTAAATGCAAGTTTTCTCAACACAAAAATGCTAGCCAATAATTATATTTTGTCAAGTTTTAATCGTGTTTATAGGGGTAATAGTCTTTTAAGAAACAACTTGTATCACACAGCATATCTAAGTTATTACAAAAACAACCTATTTAAAGGCTACAATTTTCATATTGGTGCCAATCTAAACAAAAAGGTGAAAAGTATAAAAACGGTCACCCAAATAAGTGGTATCAATCAATTTAGCACACAAATACTTTTTAACGAACCCGAAACGAATTGGAGTTTAAATACCAGTTTTTCTAAGCGCATTAATAAAATACGTTATAAAACAAAAGTGAGTTATAATAACAGTGTATATTATCAACTATTAAATACAATCCAATCTCAAAATAAATCGGAAGTGTATTACATTGAACCAAGTATAAAATCATACTTTAAAAAACTGCCTAATTTAGAAGTTGGTTACCGCAAAGGTTTTAGAAAATATAACACAAGCACTACAACAAAATACGAAAATGAAAAGTTGTATGCCTATTTAGATTATGATTTCTTAACAGATTTCATTTTCGAAGCAGACTTCTCGTATGATCTTAATGAGAATGTTACTACAAACCAAGTAAATTCAAGTTATATAAATGCCAATGCTTCCTTGTTTTATCAAACAGAAAAGAGTCCGTTTGGTTTTGAAATACAAGCTAGTAATCTTTTTAATGCAAGGTTTAAAGAAACCAATAGTATTTCAGATTTTATAATATCAGATTCCAAAACATTTTTAATGCCACGCTTTGTAATGTTTAAAGTGGTTTATAAACTATAATTTTTTCTCTGAAAGAATCTCAGCCATTTCCATTTGTAATTTTAAAGCGCTTTCCATCGCTTTTTCTGCAAAATTTGTATCGTTTGAAGCGTAAATAATACCACGTGACGAATTAATTAGCAAACCAATATCATCGGTTAAACCGTATTTACAAACGTCTTGTAAATTACCGCCTTGTGCACCAATACCTGGAACTAGTAAAAAATGATTGGGTACAATTTTACGAATCCCTTTAAAATAAGCCGCTTTAGTAGCACCAACAACAAACATTAAATTATCTGAATTCTTCCAAGTAATGGCTGTTTTTAAAACCTGCTCATATACTTTTACCTCATCGGTTTGTAAGCCTTGAAAATCTAGTCCGCCTTTGTTGGACGTTAACGCCAACAGAATAGTAAACTTATCGGCGAAAGCTAAAAAAGGCTCCACAGAATCACTACCCATATAGGGCGCAACGGTTACAGAATCAAACGCTAAATCTTCAAAAAATGCTTTGGCGTAACGTGTTGAGGTGTTGCCAATATCGCCACGTTTGGCATCGGCAATAGTGAAAATTTCTGGGTAATTTTCATTAAGATAATTAATTGTTTTTTGTAAAGATTTCCAGCCTTTTATACCATAAGCTTCGTAAAACGCCGTATTTGGTTTGTACGCAACCGCCAAATGATGTGTGGCATCAATAATAGCCTTGTTGAATTCAAAAATAGGATCATCTGTGGATAATAAATGCTTAGGCATTTTATCCAAATCAACATCTAAACCAATACATAAAAATGATTTTTTTTGCTTTATTTGGGTTACAAGTTGATGTGTTGTCATAATTTAATATTTTATACAAAAATAAGATTTCTAAGCCTCTTAACATTTTAAAAGTAAATTTATTTATATCTTAGTGAAAATTTAAAAATACAAGTATGAGTATCTCTACTAAGTACGTAGGTTTTTTTTGTGTTATTGCATTGTTTTTCTTTACAACAAGTAATGCACAATATTTTGGAAAAAACAAAGTAAAATACGGCAAACGTAATTTTGATGTTATAAAATCAAATTCCTATGATTTATACCATTATACCAAAAAGGACTCCTTGTCCATTGGATTAATTAAAAACGCTGAGCAATGGCGTCAAAGACATCAGCAAGTTTTTAAAGATTCGTTTGATTATAAAGTGCCTTTGATTTTTTATAATAACCATGGCGATTTTCAACAATCAAATGTGATTAGTGGTTTAATTGGAGTTGGAACTGGTGGTGTTACGGAAGGTTTGAAAAATCGAGTTATTATGCCATTAACATCGTCTTTTGGTCAAACAAATCACGTTTTAGGACACGAGTTGGTGCATACGCATCAGTATAATATGATAAAGTCAAACGACTCATTATCATTTCAAAACATGAGTAATATACCACTTTGGATGACCGAAGGTATGGCAGAATACTTGTCTATTGGTAGCGAAGATTCTCATACTGCTTTATGGATGCGTGATGCCGTTTTACACGATTATTTTCCAACAATAAAAGGCTTAAACAGTGGTAAATTTTTTCCGTATCGATACGGACAATCATTTTGGGCTTTTATTGGTGGCACATTTGGCGATGATAAAATTTTCCCATTGTATCAAAACACCGCAATGTATGGTTTGAAAGAGGCGTTTTTAAAAACACTGTCTTTGCCAATGGATAGTGTGTCAAAAAAATGGCAAGCAACAAATAAAGCGTACTATAAAAATTTGATGGCAGGTAAAACGAAAAAGCCGTTAGCCAAAATGATGGTAGATTATAGGCAAGGCGGTAATATGAATGTATCGCCAGCTATTAGTCCCAACGGAAAATATTTCATCTTTTTATCTGAGCGCAACCTGTTTAGTATGGATTTATTCTTAGCAGAAAGTAGTACGGGAAAAATAATTAAGAAAATTTCTACAAATTCACGCGAAAGTCATCTAGATGATTTGGATGCTTTTAACACCTCAGGAACTTGGTCTCCCGATAGTAAAAAATATGCCTTTGTTATTTATAGTAAAGGACAGAATAAAATCATAATTAACGATTTATCTAGAAATAAAATTACCAAAGAAATTTTTATAAAAGACGTGCCTTCTATTAGCGGAATAAGTTGGTCTCCCAATGGAGAAACAATCCTGTTTTCTGGTTTAAAAGCGGGACAAAGTGATTTGTATACTGTGGACATTAAATCAAAAAAAGTAACGCAACTCACCAACAATCATTATGCACATATGCAACCAATGTGGTCTCCAAATGGTGAAAAAATTGTATTTATTACCGATAAAAAATCAGATAATAGTTTAAACAAAGACTTAAATATAGCTATTATGGATATTGCTACGCAAACGGTTTCTACACCAAGTGTTTTTCCAAATGCTAATAATATGAACCCAATATTCGATAAAACAGGAAAACATATTTTCTTCATTTCCGATTATGATGGTTTTAGAAATATGTACCAATATGATATTGCAACAGAAGATATTTGGCAAATGACCAATTATTTTACAGGAATTAGTGGGATTACAAAACACAGTCCAGCAATTAGTTACAGTCCAAAAAAAGACGAATTGCTATTTACCTTATACAACAATTCAAAATATGGCATTTACCGTTTAAACCGAAAAGATTTTAATAAAACAAAGGTGGAAAGTTTAACAGCATCAAAAGTATCAGCACATTTACCTTCACTAAATTTAGAAGAAAGTTTTGTAAATGCAAATTTAAAAAAGGATGAAAATACACTAGCGCTAAAAGATTTGAAAAAGGAAAAATACAAATCAAAATTCAAATTAGATCACATAAGTAATGGTGGTGTTGGCGTGTCGTCTGGAAGGTATGGTGTAGGTTTACAAGGCGGTATTAATATGTTATTTGGCGATATGCTTGGAGAAAATCAACTGTTTGGAGGTGTGGTATTAAATGGCGAATTGGAAGATTTTGGAGCGCAAGCAGCTTATATTAATAGAGAAAATCGTTTTGCTTGGGGTGGCGGATTATCACACATTCCATACAAATATGTCTTTAGCGATTTATCAAATGTAGTTGTTGATTTAAATGGAACGCCAACAAATTCTATAAAACAAACCTATCATATTTTTAGAATTTTTAATGATAAAGCAACGGCATTTTCATTTTATCCGTTTTCAAAAAATTCAAGAATTGAAGGAAGCACATCACTTAACCGTTATAGTTTTAGTTTAAATGATATCAATAATTATTACGATACATCTGGTAGATATTATTTTGGACAAGATAGAGATCGTAATTTACCAACTGCAGATGCTATAATGTTTCAAGATGTAAGTTTAGCTTATGTAGGCGATAAAGCATCCTTTGGATTAACAGCGCCAATGAAAGGCTATCGTTATCGTTTTGAAATACAACAATCTTTTGGAGATCAAGAAGCAACGTCATTTTTAGCAGATTTTAGAAAATACGTCTATACCAAACCTGTAACATTTGCTTTTAAGGCGTATCATTATTCCAAATATGGACGCGATGCAGATAGTAGATTTTCAATTCCATTATACTTAGGTTACGGAGCTTTGGTAAGAGGTTATACCTTTAGAGCGTTTAATAATGCAAGTGGTTTGTCATCGTCATTTGGTATTAATGAATTGATTGGAAATCGAGCAATTGTAAGTAATTTTGAAGTCCGTTTACCATTTACAGGTCCAAAGCGCATGGCAATTATTGACTCTGGTTATATTATGACCGATTTGAATTTCTTTATTGATGCAGGTGTTGCTTGGGGTCAGAATAACAGATATGGTGTAGATCGTACATTGAGTAATTCAAAAATTATCACCAGTACAGGTTTGTCTTTACGAATCAATTTATTTGGTCAATTAATCATTGAACCCTATTATGCGTTTCCGTTACAGTTAAAAGGGAATTCTGGAGGCGTATTTGGACTTAATTTTACGCCTGGTTGGTAGTTGTAATTTGGATAAATGCACCCATTTAGAGATCAATGGCTGTATTAAGTTTATTGCTGCTAGTGCTAAACAAAATTAAAGTTTAGCTGAATGTACTTATACGTTTAGATCACATCGTATAAAATATAAAACTCCAATTTGAATTATCAAATTGGAGTTTTTTTTGTTTTTATTTGAAAATTAATCAACTAAAATAATAATTTTATTGTCACTCATTTCAATTGTTCCAGATTCAATATTTAAAATGGTATAACCATCTTTTTTAGTAAATTGATCTTTATATAAATCATCAATTTCAATATCACCTTTAATTTTCACACTACCTTTTGCTAATAATGAAACAATAGGTGCGTGATTATTTAACATTTCAAAATCACCATTAATACCAGGAACATATATTGAGGATGCTTCTGTTTTTAATAATTCTGCTTCTGGAGATATAATTTCAACTTTCATAATTGGTCTTAGTATTTAGTCTATTTCTATTAAGCTTCTGCTAACATTTTTTCACCTGCTTCAATTGCATCTGAAATAGAACCACGTAAATTAAATGCAGCTTCAGGATATTTATCTAACTCTCCATCCATAATCATATTAAATCCTTTAATAGTATCTTTAATATCTACTAAACAACCAGGAATACCTGTAAATTGCTCAGCTACGTGGAAAGGTTGAGATAAGAAACGTTGTACACGACGTGCTCTGTGAACGATTAATTTATCTTCTTCAGATAATTCTTCCATTCCTAAAATTGCGATAATATCTTGTAACTCTTTATATTTCTGTAATGTTTCTTTTACTCTTTGCGCAGTATCATAATGCTCATCACCTAAAATTTCTCTATTTAAAATTCTTGAAGTAGAATCTAAAGGATCTACCGCAGGGTATATTCCTAATTCTGCAATTTTACGAGATAATACTGTTGTAGCGTCTAAATGGGCAAATGTTGTTGCTGGTGCAGGATCGGTTAAATCATCTGCAGGAACATATACAGCTTGTACAGAAGTAATAGATCCTTTTTTAGTTGAAGTAATACGTTCTTGCATTGTTCCCATTTCCGTTGCTAAAGTTGGTTGATAACCTACCGCTGATGGCATACGACCTAATAATGCCGATACTTCAGAACCCGCTTGTGTAAATCTAAAAATGTTATCAATAAAGAATAATATATCTTTACCTTGTCCATCTCCAGCTCCATCTCTAAAATATTCAGCAATTGCCAAACCAGATAAAGCTACACGAGCTCTTGCTCCAGGTGGTTCATTCATTTGTCCAAAAACGAAAGTTAATTTAGATTCTTTTAAAGCTTCCATATCCACTTTATCTAAATCCCATCCACCTTCTTCCATGGACTTGTCGAATTCTTCACCATATTTAATAATACCAGATTCTAACATTTCACGTAGTAAATCATTTCCTTCACGAGTTCTTTCACCAACTCCTGCAAATACTGACAAACCACCATGTCCTTTGGCAATATTGTTAATTAATTCTTGAATCAATACTGTTTTACCAACTCCTGCTCCACCAAATAATCCAATTTTTCCACCTTTTGCATAAGGCTCAATTAAATCGATTACTT
>JAZGEV010000128.1:0-20351 GCA_036478895.1 Flavobacteriaceae bacterium
TACTTAAAGGGTTAGTTTTCCAATAGATATAATAATTTGTTTAGAATTATTATTTTTTTAAAAAAGTCTTAGTGTCTTTTTAGTATAAAAATAAATATTATCATAAAAAAACCACCAAAAAATACAACTTTATAGGGTTGTGTATAATTTTGGTGGTCAACTAACAACTATTTTTTTAAGATTTCAAAGCAAATTTCCCGTCATTTACAATGCAAAGATAGGATGAAAAGTAAATGTATAAAAGGGGGTTTTTCCCCTTTTTTAATTTTTCTATTTTTTTAGCTATATAAAAGTAATAGTTGTTAATTTTGTAACTATGCAAATTGTATATAATTATACTGTAATCTTGATAAGTTGGTTTATAAAACCATTGGTGATTTTCAATAAAAAATTACGCTTGTTTGTGAATGGTAGAAAAGAAACGTTTCAAAAATTAAAAAGTATTCAAAAAACGGATAATGTTATTTGGTTTCATTGTGCAAGTTTGGGTGAATTTGAACAAGGTAGACCTGTAATTGAAAAGTATAGAAACGAATTTCCTAATCATAAAATAGTATTGACTTTTTTTTCACCGTCGGGTTATGAAATGCGTAAAAATTATAGTATTGCTGATGTTGTTTGTTATTTACCATTGGACACTATAAATAATGCCAAACGATTTTTAGATACTATTCATCCGCAATTAGTTATTTTTGTTAAGTATGAGTTTTGGCCAAACATTTTAAATGAATTGCAAAAACGGCAAATAGAAACACTTTTAATATCTGGAATTTTTAGAGAAGATCAACTATTTTTTAAAAAAGGAATTGTTTCTTCATTTATGAAAAAATCACTTAGTGCTTTTCAACATTTTTTTGTGCAAGATGATACTTCAATTGAATTACTTCATAAAATTGGGTATTTAAATGTTACAAAAAGTGGCGATACTAGATTTGATCGTGTAAATGAAATTACCAAACAAGATAATAGTTTACAATTTGTTTCTGATTTTGTTCAAAACAAACATGTTTTAGTTGCAGGAAGTACTTGGAAAAAAGATGAAGAATTACTTATTGAATATATAAATAATTATGCATCCGATAATGAAAAATTTATCATAGCACCGCATAATATTAAAAACATCGATACTTTAAAAAAGGGATTTTCAAAAGAGGTCACTTTGTTTTCTGATAAAGTGAAAAATAATTCAGCAAATGTTTTAATTATAGACACCATTGGTCTTTTAAGTAAAATATATAGTTATGCTAATATTGCCTATATTGGCGGTGGTTTTGGAGCTGGTATTCATAATATTTTGGAGCCTGCAACTTTTGGAATGCCATTAATTATTGGTCCAAAATTTCAAAAATTTAATGAAGCTAAAGATTTGATTAATTTAAAAGGTTGCTTTGTAGTGAAAAACACAGAAGACTTACGAGAGTTATTATGTCAGTTTAAAGAGAACGGTAAATCAATTAAAGAAACTGCTAACATTACAAAGAACTATATTGCATCAAATATTGGTGCTACTAAATGTATCATTAGTTACATTAAAAAAAATAGTTCTATCTTGCAATCATAATAACTAAACAATTTAATTTTTATATATGCGCCTTAAACTTAAAGACTACTATAGCGTTATTTTTGAACCCGAATTACTAAAAGAAATTGAAAAATACGGAAATTTAGTGACTCTTAAACAAGGAGATTTATTAATTGATGTTGGAAGTAAAATCACACAAGTGCCCTTATTATTAAATGGTGCCGTAAAGATTATGCGTGAAGATAAAAATGGTGATGAAATTATATTATATTTTCTAGAACGTGGAGATACTTGCGCAATTTCATTTGTAAACTGTTTAAATAATGCAAAAAGTAAAGTGCGTGGTGTTGCAGAAAAAGATTCCGAAGCTATTTACGTACCAGTAAAAAAACTAGAGGAATGGATGGGAAAATATAAAACTTGGCGTGAGTTTGTTATTGAAAGCTACAGCAGTAGATTGGACGAAATGATTGAAGCTATTGATACATTAGCATTTATGAAAATGGACGAACGTCTATTTAAATATTTATCCGATAAAGTAAAAATAATGAGAGATACTACTTTAAATACAACGCATCAGCAAATAGCATTGGATTTAAACACCTCTCGTGTAGTGGTTTCTAGATTGTTAAAACAATTAGAAATTGCAGGTAAAATTAACCTTCACCGTAATAAAATTGAAATTTTAGACTTTTAACATGTAACTTTTGATACAAACTTCAATATATATTAGATTAGTTTAGTAATCTAACTAAAAACTATTTATATATGGAATTTCTACTACAACCATGGGCTTGGTATGTTTCGGGGCCACTCATTGCTTTAGTCATGTTTACAATGTTTTATTTTGGGAAACGACTAGGCATCTCATCCAATTTAGAAAGTTTATGTGCCATTGGTGGCGCTGGAAAATTCAACAATTTTTTTAAATTTGATTGGCGAAAGAATAAATGGAATTTAGCATTTATGATAGGCTTAATAATTGGTGGATTTTTGTCATCAAATTATTTATCAAACACAAAAAGTGTTGCAATAAGTGAGCAAACTAAAATAGAACTGAATGACTTAGGTTTTAAAAATGCGGGCGATACGTATATGCCAACCGAAATATTTACTGCAAAAAATCTAAATTTAAAGACCGTTTCAATTCTTTTAATTGCTGGATTTTTAGTTGGGTTTGGCGCACGATACGCTGGTGGTTGTACAAGTGGACATGCAATAGTTGGTTTAAGTATGCTAGAGTTACCATCATTAATATCGGTCATTGGTTTTTTTATTGGTGGTTTAACGATGACGTGGTTTATTTATCCAATAATCTTTGGTTAAACATACTTATTATTTAATCTTAAAATTCATAAAATGAAGTACATAAAATTTTTAATTGCAGGAATAGTTTTTGGAATAATATTATCAAAGTCAGAAGCGATTTCTTGGTATAGAATATATGAAATGTTTAAATTTCAATCCTTTCATATGTATGGTATTATTGGCTCTGCAGTTGTTGTAGGTATTGGATTTGTACAACTTATAAAAAAAACGAATTTAAAAAATACAGATGGAAATTCGATAGAATTTACTCCAAAAAAATCTGGAAAATATCGTAATATAATTGGAGGTATGCTATTTGGTTTTGGTTGGGCATTGGCAGGCGCTTGTCCTGGACCATTTTTTGTTTTGTTAGGTTCTGGAGTTTTCCCAATACTTATTGTAATATTAGGCGCTTTAATAGGTGTATTTACCTATCATGCTACTAAAAGCAAATTGCCACATTAATGTATTATGATTGATTTGTTTTATAAGATTGCTTTTTTGGAAATATAAAAAATGTATTTTTGACAGAATTTACAATTAGTAATGAAAATTATTTGCACATTTTTGTTCGCATTTTTTATACAAGTATCTTGCACACGGATACGGAGTTTCATAAAATAATTCTTAAAGAAATTAGTTACTTTAGAATTTACAGTAATAGATAATGGAAAACACGATAATAGATAATGGAAAACACGATTTACATAAGCTTTTTTAAAACACATGTTGGAGAACTGATATTAGGTTCATACAATGATAAATTGTGTTTGGCAGATTGGCGTTATCGTAAAATGAGAACTGCAATTGATACGCGTTTGCAAAAATATTTTAAAGCAAGTTATGTTGAAAATTCCACATCAGTTATTGAAAAAACCAAACAAGAATTAACGGCTTATTTTAAAAAAGAACTTAAACAATTCTCTATTCCGTTAACTTTTGCCGGAACAGATTTTCAGCAAACCGTTTGGCAAGCGTTGCAGCAAATTCCGTATGGTAAAACCGAAAGTTATTTAGGCTTATCAAGAATACTAGGAAATGAAAAAGCTATTAGAGCAGTAGCATCTGCTAATGGTGCAAATGCTATTTCTATACTGGTTCCTTGTCACAGAATTATAGGAAAAAACGGAAAATTAGTGGGTTATGCTGGTGGTTTACCTGCAAAAAAGAAACTTTTAACACTCGAAAATGCTTTAAAAACAACGCAATTGGAGTTGTTCTAGTATTTGTTTTTTAATTAAATAACTGATAATCAAAATATTACATTTAATTCATAGTAAAAATAATTTTTTTTGATAGATGGTATAAAATAAAAATATTTTTCTATATTTGTATCTTATTAAAACAAATTACAAAATGAATAAAGGTACAGTAAAATTTTTCAACGAATCTAAAGGATTTGGATTTATCGTTGATGACGAAGACACAAGTCAAGAATACTTTGTGCACGTAACAGGAATTATTGATGAAATCCGTGAAGGTGATTCAGTAGAATACGAATTAAAAGAAGGTAAAAAAGGATTAAACGCCGTTAATGTAAAGGTGCTTTAATCTAGAATTTATAACTTATTTTAGTAAGCGAAAACCCTATCAATATTGATAGGGTTTTTTTTGTGAGTTTCCAAGAAAGTGAAGGCATTTGCAAGATTTAAAGATGAAATTAAAGTCTTGATTCTTGATTCTAAAGCGCAGCGGTCTTGACTCTTTTTTTTGGCTAAAACGAACAATCACGCTTCCTTACGAAAGTGAAGGCATTTGCAAGATCTATAGATGAAATTTAGGTCTTGATTCTTGATTCTAAAGCGCAGCGGTCTTGACTCTTTTTTTAATAAGCGGTCTTGATTCTTTTTAAAACTACTTAATCAACAATTTTTTAATACGTGTAATTGGTCCATGACACGTTGTTTCATGGCAAGCAATGCAAGATTGAACAACCATATTAAAATGTGATTTAGCATTTTGTTTATTGCTTTCACCTAAGGTTTTGATGTTTGTATAATATATATCGGTAAAAGCTTTAAAAGAATCATCGCGTTCAAACTGATCAGATAGTTTTGCACTGTGAATTTTTTTAAATTTCTCTGGAAAATCTAATGGCAGTTCGCCATTTTCAATTTGTTTTTTAGAGTCTTCTTGAAACTCAAACATGTCGCGCATTAAAACGGTCATTTCAGATGGAATGTACATTACTAATTCCTCTTTTTCAGTAGATGAGACACTTTTTTTATCACACGAAAAAGTAGTGACACTAATAAGCACAAGTATATATAAATGAATTGTTTTCATAAATGAGTTTTTAATTTGGTTTAGATCTACTTTACCATTAAAACACCGTTAGATTCAACAGCATAAGTCACTTCATCTTCCGTTATTTTCTCAATGTCTTCTTTACTTAAACCTTCGTCTTCTGCATAATGACGTAATTCTGCAACTGTAACAACATCGATGTAAGCTTTACCAGAAACAATAACCTCTTTATTATCCGAATTTAATGGCATAAAAAAACCGTAATCTTTAAAACGAACTAATGATTCCTCGCCATTATCTAAGTCTAAACGCATCCAACAGCCTTTTTTCTTACAAACTCTATTAATTGATGACGCAAATTTCACATCAATGGTATCGCCTTTTTTTAAACCTTTAAATTTGTTTAACATGTCTGTCTTTGACAAGTGGTTGTCAGCAGTAATCTGATCTCCAAAGGAAGTATATTCAACTTTTTCGCAAGAAGATAAAGTAATAATTGTAATTAAAAGTAAGCTTAGTAGTCTCATTTGTGAAGTTTTTATAATTAAAAGACAAAGATATATTTTTTTACAATTAAAAAAGTAAATATGGATATTTCATTTAAAGATTTCTAATGATTCTAAATAAGCCTTGCTTTGTGTTGTAAACATAAAATCAAATAAATTAAAACCACTAGTTGTATTTTGTGTATTTTTGTTTTTCGCTTAAAAAACAAACCTTATGAGCACGAGTAGATTTGATAAAGAAGCTTTACGTTACCACGAGAAGCCAACGCCAGGAAAAATTGAAGTTGTACCTACAAAAAAATATGCCACGCAAAGAGATTTGTCGTTAGCGTATTCACCTGGAGTTGCAGCACCTTGTCTGGCAATTGCGGATAATCCAGATGATGTCTATAAATACACTGCTAAAAGTAATTTGGTTGGTGTAATTTCAAACGGAACAGCCGTTTTGGGTCTTGGGAATATTGGACCTTTAGCCTCAAAACCAGTAATGGAAGGCAAAGGATTGTTGTTCAAAATATTTGCAGACATTGATGTGTTTGATATTGAAGTAGATGAAACTGATATAGATAAATTTGTAGCAACTGTAAAAGCAATTGCACCTACTTTTGGTGGTATAAATTTAGAAGATATTAAAGCGCCAGAAGCTTTTGAAATAGAACGCCGTTTAAAAGAGGAATTAGATATTCCTGTAATGCATGACGACCAACACGGAACCGCTATTATTTCTGCAGCAGCTTTAAAAAATGCCGTAGAATTGGTTAATAAAAACATGTCTGAAATAAAAGTAGTTGTAAGTGGAGCAGGAGCTGCAGCTGTATCTTGTACCAAATTGTATATGGAATTAGGTGTGCTTGTTTCCAATATTGTTATGTGCGATAGTAAAGGCGTAATTCGTGCAGATCGTGATAATTTGACACCATCTAAAAAACAATTTGCAACCACTAGAGATTTGCATACTTTGGACGATGCTATGAAAAATGCCGATGTTTTTATTGGTTTATCAAAAGGTGGTATTGTATCGCCAAAAATGTTGAAAACAATGGCAAAAGAGCCAATTGTTTTTGCTATGGCAAATCCCGATCCAGAGATTGATTATAAAACGGCTATTGCAACACGAGATGATATTATTATGGCAACGGGACGATCGGATAATCCAAACCAAGTTAATAATGTTCTTGGATTTCCATTTATTTTTAGAGGTGCACTAGATGTTAGAGCTACTGGAATTAATGAAGCTATGAAAATGGCTGCAGTTCATGCGTTATCAGATTTAACAAAAAAAAACGTACCAGAGCAAGTCAATATTGTTTACGATGAGGTAAACTTAACATTTGGGAAGGATTATATCATTCCAAAACCCTTTGATCCACGTTTAATTTATACCATTCCTCCAGCGGTTGCAAAGGCTGCTATGGATAGTGGAATAGCAAAAATGCCTATTAAAAATTGGCAAAAATATACCGATGAGTTAATGGAACGACTTGGTACAGGCAATAAGCTAATTCGCATTTTACATAACCGTGCAAGGAACAAGCAAAAACGTATTATTTTTGCTGAAGCCGATCATCTAGATGTGTTAAAAGCGGCGCAAATAGTAAGCGATGAAAAAATAGGTATTCCTATTTTAATGGGTAATGCTGAAATTATAAACGAATTAAAAGCAGAGTTAGGCTTTGATGCCGATGTTGAAATAGTAGATCCAAAAACTCCCGAAGAAGAGAAAAGAAGAAATGAATTTGCCGAAATTTATTGGAAAAATAGGCAACGTAAAGGTTTCACATTATTAGACGCGCAAAAAATCATGCGAGAGCGAAATTATTTCTCAGCAATGATGGTAAATACTGGTTATGCCGATGCTATGATTACAGGTTATTCTCGTAATTATTCTAGCGTTGTAAAACCAATGTTTGAATTGATAGGAAAAGAAAAAGGCGTCTCAAGAATAGCTGCTTGTAATATAATGCTAACCAAAAGAGGCCCAATCTTTTTAGCAGACACAACTATAAATATCAACCCTACGGCTGGTCACTTAGCTAAAATTACACAAATGACAAGTAATTTAGCTAAATTATTTGGTGTAAAACCAAACATAGCCATGTTGTCTTTTTCAAACTTTGGTTCTTCGCAATCACAAGAAACAAAAAAAATAGACGAAGCCATAAAATTCATTCACGAGAATTATCCTAATGTTATTGTTGACGGACCAATACAAGCCGATTTCGCTTTTAATCCTGAACTGTTAAAAGAAAAATTTCCGTTCTCAAAACTAATTGGCAAAAAAACCAATGTGCTTATTTTTCCAAATCTAGATTCAGCAAATATCACGTATAAGATGATGAAAGAATTGTATGCAGCAGAATCTATTGGACCAATTATGCTTGGTTTTAAAAAACCAGTACATATTTTACAATTGGGTTCTAGCGTTGATGAAATGGTAAATATGGCAGCAATTGCTGTGATTGACGCTCAGGAAAAAGATAAAATGATGTTGTAGAATCTACAAGTTTAATAATCTAGAAATGATATTGACAGCGATGCAATCGTGAACTAGTTTTGGACTCTAAATTATTAATGGAATAATTATTGGCGTACCACTTAGCAATTCTTAGTGTCGGTAACTCCCGCTAATTTATAATTAAGCCATCTAGAAAACAATCAAGTCGCACTTTTTCAGCTATTAAAGAGTCTTAATTACCACATTTAAAACCTTATATTTATTTGTTGAATTTATCAAAAATCATTATCCTTATAAAACAATAAAATGTCCATAGAATTTCTTACATTTGAACTCTTATAAGCATATGTAAAAGAATGATAACTCACATTAAATGATAACTCACATTAAAGGAAAGCTCGTAGAAAAAACACCAACGCACGCAGTTATAGACTGTAATGGTATAGGTTATTTATTACACATTTCATTAACGACATTTTCCAAATTACCCGATGCTGAAAACGCAAAATTATACACACATTTATCTGTGCGCGAAGATGCGCATACGCTGTTTGGTTTTTTTGATAAATTGGAACGTGAGATTTTTAGACTATTAATTTCCGTTTCGGGCGTTGGTCCAAGTATTGCTAGAACCATGTTATCATCAATGTCATCAGCTCAAATACAACAGGCCATTGCAACAGAAGATATACCAACCATACAATCTGTAAAAGGCATTGGTGCAAAAACAGCACAACGTGTTATCATTGATCTAAAAGACAAAATTTTAAAAACCTATGCTATTGATGAAGATTCTGTAGGCGTAAATCACAATACAATTAAAGATGAAGCGTTATCTGCTTTAGAAGTATTGGGTTATACCAAAAGACAAGTAGATAAATTACTTCAAAAAATAATAAAAAACACACCAAACATAGAGCTAGAAGACTTAATAAAGCAAGCTCTTCAAAATGTGTAACGCTAACAACGTGCTATAAAAAATAGAAAAATTAAAGTGAAACAATTTTATAAATCCCTTTTAGTTGTATTTTTATTTACAACAACATTCATACAAGCGCAAGACGGGAATCCGGTGGCAACCGATTCTATTGCACCATTACCCTATACGTTAAATCCTGAAAGGCAAGGTGGTTTATTCCTAAACACAACCGATACCGAAGTAATTTACGATGCCGAAACTGGCAAATACATCTTTCTAGAAAAAATAGGCGACTTTTATGTAAAACGCCCTATTTATATGACTGCCGATGAATATAAAGAATACCGTTTGCAACGCGATATGATTGATTATTACAAATCAAAAACAAGTGCGTTGGATGGTTTAAAAAAGGATTCGGATGCTGCAAAAAAGGACTTATTACCCAAGTATTATGTCAATAGTAAATTTTTTGAATCTATTTTTGGATCCAATGAAGTTGAAATAAATGTACAAGGAAATGTTTTAGTGAAAATGGGTGTATTGTATCAAAAGCAAGAAAACCCTAGACTTTCTGAAAGACAACGAAAAAGTACGTCATTTGATTTTGACCAACAAATTAGTGCAAGTATTAATGCAAAAATTGGAACACGTTTGGGCGTAAATATCAATTGGGACAGTCAATCTACATTCGATTTTCAAAATTTAATTAAGCTAGATTACACACCAACCGAAGATGATATTTTGCAAAAAATTGAAATGGGTAATGTGAGTATGCCATTGCAAAGTTCATTGATAAAAGGCGCACAAAATTTATTTGCATTTAAAACAAAACTTAAATTTGGTGCAACCGATGTTACTTTAGTTGCAGGTAAACAACAATCTCAAACTAGAAGCGTTTCGGCACAAGGTGGCGCATCGGTCTTTGAATTTGAATTAAGAGCCAGTGATTATGATAAAGATCGGCATTTTTTCTTAGCGCAATATTTCAGAAATAATTACGACAGAGCGCTAGAAAACTTCCCTTTAATTAATAGCGGAATTGATATTACCAGAGTAGAAATTTGGGTAACCAATAGAACCACGCAAACCGAAAATGTTAGAAATATTGTGGCTATTGCCGATTTGGCAGAAGAAGATCAAAACTTTGTAACCAATCCAAGTATTACATTTACAGGGCAACAATTACCAACCAATGATTCAAATAGTTTAAACAATTTAATCAATACAGCAACTGGCGATATTCGCTCTTTTACCACATTATCAAGCGCGTTTAACAGTTTTGGTTTATCCAATTTTAATCAAGGATCAGATTATTCTGTTTTAGAAAATGCCCGTAAACTAACCTTAGGATCCGATTTTACCTTACATCCACAATTGGGATATATTTCGTTAAATAGATCATTAGCCGAAAGTGAAGTGTTGGCTGTAGCTTATGAATATACTCAAAACGGACAAGTATATACTGTTGGAGAATTATCGGATAACGGTATTGTAGCGCCAGCAAATTTAGTTGTGAAATTATTACGTCCAGAAATTATTTCTACAACAACACATATGTGGGATTTAATGATGAAAAATGTGTATGATTTACGCTCTTATCAAATGAGTCAAGAAGGCTTTAGATTGGAAGTTTTATATCAAGATAATGCAACAGGCGTTGAGTTAAATACCTTACAAAATGCACAAACGTCAGGAGTTAATAACAATCCATTATTGAATTTATTAAACATTGACCGTTTGGATGCCGCAAATAATATTGAACCATCAGGCGATGGTTTTTTCGATTATATAGAAGGCATTACGGTAAATTCTCAAAAAGGCTTAATATATTTTCCTATAGTAGAACCTTTTGGAGATTTTTTAGATGATAAGCTAGATACAACAGATGATCTCTATGTATTTAATGAGTTGTATGATAGAACCCAATCCGATGCGCAAAATAATTATCAATCCAAAGATAAATATGTCATAAAAGGATACTATAAATCCGAAAGGCAAAATGGAATTCCATTAGGCGCGTTTAATGTGCCAAGAGGATCAGTTGTTGTAACAACTGGAGGGAGAAACTTGGTAGAAGGCGTAGATTTTGTAGTAGATTATGAAATAGGAAATGTGCAGATTATCAATCCGTCTTTAATTTCTTCCAATGCACCAATAGAAGTATCGGTAGAATCTAACAATGCTTTTTCTACTCAAAACAGAACCTTTATTGGCGTGGATGTTCAGCATACGTTTTCAGATAATTTTGCAATTGGCGCAACCTATTTAAAACTGAATGAAAAACCCTTCACGCAAAAAGCACAATTTGGTGCAGAACCTGTGAATAATTCCGTTCTTGGATTCAATTTAAATTACAGTACAGAAGTACCAAAATTAACAAAATGGACCAACTACTTACCAAATATTGATACCGATGCTACATCTAATTTTTCTTTAAGAGCCGAAGCAGCTTATTTATTACCAAACTCTCCAAAAGGTATTGAGTTAAATGGTGAAGCGGCATCGTATTTAGATGATTTTGAAGGCACACAAATACCACTAAACATAGATTCACCAACCAATTGGAAAATGGCAAGTATGCCACAAGAAAAAGTAGGCAATCAAAGTAGCCCGTTTATGTATGCAGACAATGCAGAACCAAGTAACTACAAATATGGAAATAGACGTGCAAGATTAGCTTGGTATAACATTGATCGTTTATTTTATGGTTCATCATTAAGACCCGATAGTGTTGATGATAATGAACTGTCAAGAGCAGAAACAAGACGTGTAACTTACGATGAATTATTTCCCGATCAAGATTTAGACATCACACAATCTAATGCTATTAGAACCTTAGATTTAGCGTATTATCCAAAAGAAAGAGGCTCATATAACTTTAATACTGATGTGGATACACAAGGTAATTTTGTAACACCCGAAGATAATTGGGGTGGAATTATGCGCGCCCTAACAACTACAGATTTTCAACAAGCCAATGTAGAATACATTCAGTTTTGGTTGATGGATCCGTTTGAGAATTATTCAATGACCGAGCAAGAAGGTGCGCCAGCAATTGTAAATCCAGCTGATTTTGAAGGCGAATTGTATTTTAATTTAGGAAACATTTCCGAAGATGTTTTACACGATGATCGTAAAATGTTTGAAAATGGTTTACCAGCTGATGGAAATCAAATAGAAACTTTAGGACCAACACAAAATGTTGATGCACAAGGCGGTTATTCTTCAATACCTTTAACCCAAGCACTATTAAATGCCTTTACCGAAAATGATGGCGAACGACCAAATCAGGATTTAGGTTTTGATGGAATTTCGGATAGTAAAGAATTGGATCGTTTTTCTGCTTTTGCAACACATCCCAATGTGGCAGGTTTGAATAGTGTTCAAAATGATCCTGGATCAGATAATTATGAGTTTTATAGATCAACCAACCTTGATAATAGTAATGCATCGATTTTAACTCGTTATAAAAATTACAATAGAACGCAAGGAAACTCACCAACTTTAAATAATTCTCCAGAAAATTATCCAACATCGGCAACTCAGTTTCCCGATACTGAAGATTTAAACAAAGATCAAACAATGAGTACTGCCGAAGCTTATTTTCAGTACAAAATTAATATTAATAATTCTGGTGGATTCACTGTTGGAACTAACAATATTATAGATTCCAAAACTACGGTAAGAACTCTGGAAAATGGGAGCGAACAAACAACAACATGGTATCAATATAGAATTCCAATTCAAGCCGTTGATTTTAATGATCCACACCAAGCAGTTGGTGGAATTTCTAGTTTTAACTCCATTCGTTTTATGCGACTTTTTGTAACTAAATTTAAAGTGCCCGTAGTATTGCGTTTTGGAAACTTAGAATTGGTTAGAGGAAATTGGAGACGTTATACAAAGGTGTTAAAAGAACCTATACCAACGCCTATAAATCCAGATTTAACCTTATTGGAAAATCAGAATTTTGAAGTTGGTGTTGTAAATTTATTTGAAAACAGTAATCCTGTGCCAGGAGAAATCCCTTACGTAATGCCTCCTGGAGTTACACAAGAACGTTTAAGAGGAACAACATCTGTTCAAAGACAAAACGAACAATCAATTTCTATTAAAGTTAATAAATTGAAACCAGGCGAAACGAGAGCTGTCTTTAAAAACTTAGTGTACGATATTAGAATGTTTAAAAAACTAAAGATATTTGTACACTGTGAAAAAGTAACTGGCGGATCGGATTTGCAAGATGGCGAAGTTGCAGCAATCATACGTTTAGGTAGTGATGTTATTGATAATTATTATCAAGTTGAAGTGCCTTTAAATGTAACAGAACTTGGCGCAACAACGCCCGAAGAAATTTGGAAAAATGATATAGAAACAGCTTTAGAAGATTTTGGTAAATTGCGAATAGAACGTTTTAGAAACGGCGCATTACCAGGTGTTTTATATCCAATAGATGATCCATTAATACAAGGTTATAAGTTATTTGTTAAAGGAAATCCATCTCTGTCTAAAGTTAAAACAATAATGCTTGGTGTGAAAAATGTAAGTACAGTATCACAAGATGTTGAGCTGTGGTTTAATGAATTACGTGTTGTTGATTTTGATAATGAAGGCGGTTGGGCAGCTGTAGCCAATGCGAATGTGAATTTAGCCGATTTTGCTGATTTTGCAGCTTCGGGAAGAGCTTCTTCAAAAGGCTTTGGTTCAATAGATCAACGTGTTGGAGAACGTAGCCAAGATAATATTAAGCAATACGACTTGGTTTCCAATATTAATTTAGGGCAATTATTACCCAAAAAATTAGGCTTAAAACTACCTTTAAACATAAGTTTATCTGAAGAGTTTAAAGAACCAAAATACGATCCTCAATACCAAGATGTTTTGTTTGATCAAACAACCATTGCCGATAGTCCAAACAGAAATAATGCGACAGATTATACCAAACGTCGAAGCATAAGTTTAATTAATGTAAGAAAAGAAAAAACAAATCTAAAAAAGAAAAAACGTGTTTATGATATTGAAAACCTAGCGGTTTCAATGGCATATAATGATATGTATCATAAAGATTATAATGTTCAAAAATACTTAGATCAAAACGTTAGAGCTGGTGCAAGTTATACCTATAGTTTTGAATCAAAAAACATAGAACCTCTTAAAAATATTAAATTCTTAAAAAGCAAACATTTAAGACTACTAAAGGATTTTAATTTTAACCCTTTACCAAATACTATATCTGTAAATACCAATGTAATTAGAGCTTATAATCAGCAATTATCGCGTCCATTAATAGCCAATTTTTTACCAGATTTACCTGTACTTGAGCGAAGACAATATGCCTTTGACTGGGATTATAGTGTAGGTTATGATTTAACCAAAGCCTTGCAATTTAATTTTAGAGCAGCAAACTCATACATTAATGATGATTTTGAAGAAGACGCTAATAATAACGTTATAAATGGTAGAATTTTTGATAAATTTTTTAATATTGGAAGAGCAAATCATTACCAACAAAAATTAGATGTTAATTATAAAGTGCCTTTTAATAAAATACCTTTATTAGATTTCATAACAGGAACGTACCGTTATACAGCAGATTTTGATTGGCAATCCATTTCAAAACAACAAGCCGATTTAGTAGGAAATACCATTCAGAATGCAAATACACACGTGTTTAATGCAGATTTGAATATGAAAACCTTCTATAATAAAATTGGTGTAAATAAATTATTTGTTAAGAAAAGAAGAAGCATAAAGAAAAAATTTAAAAAGAAAAAATCTAGCAAAAAAGATAAAAAATCGAAAGCTGAAGAACCTTCTAAGAAAGGTGATAAGGAAAAAGAAGAAAACTCTAAGGCATCAAAAACGAATTTAAAAGAAGAAATAGAAAACGCTAAAAAGAATAAAAGTAAAAGTGAAGGCGAAATTTCTTCGAAGAATAAAATTAATAGAAACAAAAAAACATCAGGTAGAAAAGTCAATCGAAAGAAATTACCATTTGGTAAAAAAGTAGTCTTGGGTGTTGTTGATGTCATAACATCGGTTAAAAAAGTGCGTATTTCTTATACCGAGAACAACGGAACATTCTTGCCAGGTTATAGACATAATGTAGGCTTTATGGGTAGAGATACATACACTGGTGGAATTGCGCCAACGCTTGGTTTTGTATTTGGAGAACAAAATAATTCTATATTAAATACAGCTTTAGATAATGATTGGTTGATTACTAGAGGCGGCACGGATTTAACTCTATTTCCGTATTACAATAAAACCTTTGATAAAAAACATTACAATAAATTAGACTTAAATTTGGATGTAAAACCGTTTAAGAATTTAAATATTGATGTCACTGCAAATAGAACGTTTACCAAGAATTTAACACAGCAAATAGATATTATAGACGATGGTTTAGCGACACCATATTTGGTAGATTCACCAATCAATGAAATTGGTAATTTTGCCATAAGTCATTTTATGTTGGGCACTTCTTTTGCAGATAGTGATGAATTGTTTACTAATTTTATAAGCAATAGAGATATTATTGCAAATAGATTGGCTACAGAAGCTGGTCAATCCAACACAACTGGGTTTGGATCAACCAACCAAAGTGTGTTATTTCCAGCATTTATTGCAACTTATTCTGGCGAGAACTTAAACAAAACCAAATTGGGAGATAAAGGTGTGTTTAGAAAAATACCATTACCAAATTGGCGTGTAACTTATAAAGGCTTATCGAAATTAAAATGGATTAAAAAACGATTTAGAACAGTTACCTTAACACATAATTACCAATCGGCTTATTCTATATTAGGATTTAATAGTAATTTACAATACAACACTTCTCAATTTGATATTGCAGACAATTATCGCAATAAAACCTTGTTTAATGGTGTTAATTTAATTGAAGCATTTTCGCCATTAATTAAAGTAGATGTTAAAATGAAAAATTCGTTCTCTTTTAGAGGAGAAATTAAAAAAGACCGTTCGTATAACATGAATTTTTCCAACAGTTCAATTACCGAAATTACAGGAAAAGAATATGTAATAGGCTTGGGTTATAAATTTAAAAATGTAAAATGGAAATTTAAAACTCGTGGTGGTAAAATGTCCTTTAAAGGTGACATTAATTTAAAAGCCGATTTTGGAATACGTGATAACATCACACACATTCGTTCTTACGAAACATTAACAGATCAAATTACAGGTGGACAACGAATTATGACCATTAAATTTTTAGCCGATTATTCTTTAAACAAAAACTTGATGGCGTCGTTATTCTACGATCAAAACTCGTCACGCTTTAAAATATCAACTACATTCCCAAGAAACTCAGTTAATACGGGAATAAGTTTAAGATATAATTTTGGAAATTAATAGTATTATCAGTCAATTTAACAGAAATAAATACCAAATAAAATGAATATACCAGAAGAATTAAAATATACAAAAGATCACGAGTGGATTAAAGTAGAAGACTCTATTTTAACAATAGGAATATCAGATTTTGCTCAAAAAGAGTTAGGAGATATTGTTTATATTGATGTAGATACGCTAGATGAAACGTTGGAAGAAGAAGATGTTTTTGGGAGTGTAGAAGCTGTAAAAACAGTATCGGATTTATTCATGCCAGTCTCTGGTGAAGTCGTTGAATTTAATGAAGCTCTAGAAGACAAGCCAGAATTGGTAAATTCTGACCCTTATGGAGAAGGTTGGATTATAAAAATAAAAATAGAAGACAAATCACTATTAGATAATTTATTAGATGCAAAAGCGTATCAAGCTCTTATTGGAGCGTAATAGTTATTTTATTGCATTACTTATTACAGCTGTAATTACCTATTTAAGTTTAGGAAGACCTGTACAATTTAAACCGCCAATTGAAATAAATTTTTTAGATAAAATACTCCATGCGAGCGCTTATTTTGTGTTATCATTAAGCTGGTTGTTTGTGTTTCGATTACATTCTATTAAAAAGGGCTATATTATTTTCGTTTTTTTATTTGGTGTTTTAATGGAATTGTTACAAGGTTGGTTAACCGAAAATAGGCAAAGTGACGTGTTTGATGTATTGGCAAATAGCTTTGGAATAATTATTGCAATCTTACTATTTGAATATATTTACAAGTACTATCAAATTTATTTTGAAAAATAAAGAATTAATCAGTACATTAGCAAACGATTTAAAAAACATATTTTATGGAAATTAAAAAAAACCCAAAAGCAAATTTAGAAAACTACTCCAAAATTTTGGTATTATTGGGATTGGTATTTGCACTTTTTGTTGCATATCAAGGGATAGAATGGAAAACATTTTACGCTGTTGATAATTTAGCACATCATGAAACAGATGATGAAGATGATGAAGAAATTCCAATTACGCAAACACAAATAGAAGAAATTAAACCGCCACCGCCACCGCCACCGCCACCAGCAGCAGAGATAATTGAGGTTGTTAAAGATGATAAAAAAGTTGAAGAAACTTTAATGGATGCTGTAGATACAGATGAAGATGAGGAAGTTGAAACAGAAGTTATTGAGGTAGAAGACATAGAAGAAGAAGAGGAAGAAGAAGAAGTGGATGAAGAAGTGCCATTTGCAATTATAGAAAACGTACCTGTTTATCCAGGATGTACAGGATCAAATGACGAGCTTAAAAAATGCATGTCTAAAAAAATTACGAAACATGTAAATAAAAAATTCGATTTAGACTTAGCTCAAGAGCTAAATTTAGAGCCAGGTAGAAAAAGAATCCGTGTTGGTTTTAAAATTGATAAAAATGGTAATATTACAAATATACGAGCAGCAGCACCACATCCAAGATTGGAAAAAGAGGCGATACGTATTATAAAATCTTTACCTAGAATGAAACCAGGTAAACAACGTAATAAGCCTGTAATTGTAACTTATAACTTACCAATTACTTTTAATATAGAAGAAGAGTAAAATCCTATTTTATTCTTATAAAATTCAAAATCCCATCAGTTTTTCAACTGAGTGGGATTTTTTTTTGGTATGACTTTTGTGTCTATTAACATAATATTAACGTCTTAAATTATATATTATGAAAGTACAAAAAACAAAACCAAGTGTAAATTTACAAAAAAGTTCAATACTTTTTCTGCAATTAGGCTTAATCTTAGCAATGTTTAGTGTTTATGTTATTCTTGAGCACGAATCGTATTATGAGATTGAACAATTTAGAAGAGTCGCCAATGTTGAAGAAAATGAGAAACCATTAAATTATGTGTTTCTAGTTGAACCAAAAAAACGAAAAATTCCAAAAAAGAAAGTTTTAAAAACGGTTACAAAAAAACCTGTAACAAAAAATGTAGCTGATAAAATTAAGGTGGTAAAAAATGATGATATAAAAAAGGTAGAAGCAATTTTTAAATCTGTTGATATTGACGATCCAATAACGCCACTTTTAAAATTAGAAAACATACCTTCTGTTGATGGTAATGATGTTGATTCAAAAGAAGCTGAAGAACCTGTACCATTCATTAAAGTAGAAATAGCGCCAACATTTCCTGGTTGCGAAAAAGAAGCGACTAATGAAGGTAGAATAGCTTGTTTTAATAATAAAATAAATAAACATATTAATAAAAAATTTGATGGAGAACTGGTTCAAGAAATTGGATTGGAACCAGGGAAAAAAAGAATAAGTGTTCAATTTGTGATCGATAAATTTGGCGAAATAACCCAAGTAAAAGTTAATGCGCCGCATGTAAAATTAGATAAAGAAACACGTAGAATTCTTAAAACATTACCCAAAATGATACCTGCAAGACAACGATTAAATAACGTGCCTGTACAGTATAGTTTGCCAATACTTATAAGTGTTGAGGAAGAATAAATTCATTTGTTAATTTATAAATTAGCAAAGTAAATTGCCATTGAGTTCTAGTAATCCTCAATGGCAATTCTATTTATAAACAATTTGTAAAGTTCACCTTATATAGTTATAATTTTTTATAACAGACTAAAAATTAAAGATATTAAATTACCTTTGTAAAACAAAGACAACCTTATGAAGATTAATAATTATTTAGATTCTACGTATTTAAAAACGGCATTACAAGCCAACATATCAGAAAAAGAAACCAAGGACAACGTAATTACACTTATAAATGAAGCAATAAAACATAACTTTGTTTTGGTAATGATACGTCCAAAATTTGTTAAGCTAGCTAAGGAACTCATTGCAAAAGCAAAAAGTAACGTAACCGTTGGAACTGTTATTGGTTTTCATGAAGGTACAAATCCTATATCTTTAAAGCTTAAGGAAGCAAAACAAGCAATAGATAATGGTGTTGATGATTTAGATTATGTTATAAATTATGAAGCTTTTAAAAATGGAGAAATAGAACTCGTTAAAGACGAGGTTTTAAAAGGAACAGAAATTGGTTTGCATCACAATAAAATAGTAAAATGGATTATTGAAGTAGCCGCATTAAACGATACTCAAATTATTGAAATATCAAAATTAATACGCAATGTTGTACTCAATAATTTTACTCAAAAACAAGCTAAAGATGTTTTTGTAAAATCATCTACAGGTTTCTATAAACCAACAAACGGAAAGCCTGCTGGCGCTACATTTGAAGCAATGGCATTAATTGTAGCAAACTCTAAACCTTTGTCGGCCAAAGCGGCTGGTGGCGTTAAATCTTATGAAGATGCTGTGAAAATGGTAGAAATGGGCGTTTCTAGAATAGGCACATCATCTGCATTTAAAATAGTATCGGGTAAAATTAATGAAACTGAATATTAAAAAAAACAATATGAACTCAACTTATTTCGCACATGAAACCGCTGTAATTGATGAAAATTGCACCATAGGAAATGGTACAAAAATATGGCATTTTTCGCACGTTATGTCTAATAGTACTTTGGGAGAAACTTGTAATTTAGGGCAAAATGTTGTCATTTCGCCAAATGTTGTTTTGGGAAACAATGTTAAAGTACAAAATAATGTATCCATATATACAGGTGTTATTTGTGAAGATGATGTTTTTTTAGGACCATCAATGGTATTTACCAATGTTATAAATCCTAGAAGTGCCGTAAATAGAAAAAATCAATACCAAGAAACAATAGTAAAAAAAGGCGCAAGTATTGGTGCAAATGCAACAATTATTTGTGGCAATAATATTGGCGAGTTTGCCTTAATAGGTGCTGGAGCAGTTGTTACAAAAGAAGTGAAAGCTTATGCATTGGTAGTTGGTAATCCATCAAAACAAATTGGTTGGGTAAGTGAATTTGGTCACCGTTTAGAATTTAATACAGATGGAATTGCTATCTGTAAAGAAAGTAAGGAACGTTATCAATTAAAAAATAAAACAGTTATAAGGCTTAATTAAAATATTTTTATATCTTTAGCAATAATATTAATTAATA
>JAZGEV010000129.1:0-4147 GCA_036478895.1 Flavobacteriaceae bacterium
CTCTTCACTTTGGCTCAGAGTGACAAGTTTTATTTAATAGATAGGAATTGAAAATAGCATTTATTTCTCAAGCTTAATGAACAAAACAAATGAACGAAATAACTTTTCATTTTAACTGACTAAATTAACTGAAATAATTCCTACAAAAAAAAACCGTACTGAAATTAATCAGTACGGTTTATGCTAAGACTCTTCGCTTTGACTCAGAGTGACAAGTTTTATTTAATAGATCTTTATAATCTAATAGACTTATAATTTAATAAACTTTTTAGTCACTACTTGTCCGTTTTCTAATGTTGCTTTAATAATTAACACAGTGCCTTGATTAAGGTTTGTATTTACATCAAAGTTATTTGAATTTGGATTCATATCAACTACTTGTTTACCTAAAATGTCAAAGGCCTGTATGTTGGTAATGATTTTACCATTACGCATTTTAACGGTGAAGTTATCCTCATTATTAATAAGTAATAAATCATCACTTTCTATGACTGTATTATCTGTAGATAATGCGTTTTTACTAAAGACAACATCAAAACGCTCTGTAATTGGACCAACTTGAGAAGCTTCAAATGTGTAATCTCCCAATTTTAAATTATGTGTTACACCTGTAAAATAATCTTTTAAGAAAATATCATAATTTTCTAAATTTTCTAAATGATCTATACTTAATGTTAAGTTAGTTATTGTAGCATCATTAATTGAAACTATTAATGGTACAATTGTATCTACATTGTTTAATAGACCTCTTGTTTGAATTGCTAAGTTTGTTGTATCATCTCCTATTCCATTAGATGCCAAAGTCACCGCATTTGTACTTGCAAATTTAACAGCATCGTATTGAGGATCAAACCCATCTGAACAGATACCATTAAATCCAATTAAAATTTGACTTCGCACATTGGTATTAGACATTAAATTCAACCATACTTTATCTAAGTCACTAATTGCAGGTCTTAAAAAATTATTATCAGTTTTAACACGCATTGCATTGTTGAAGGTTAGTGTGCCAGATGCATTTGCAACCGCAAAAAACCCTTGCCCAGTTGCAATAAGTGCAGGTGCTCCATTGGTTGAACCTCCACTATTCCATTCTTTGTATTCTTCTGTAGACCAATTTCCACCTTGCGTATGTGCCCAAAAATAAAGTGCATTTACTGAAGTGTTGTCTGTCATTAATGTTGCAGAATTAATTGCTGAAGGATATGGATTACCAACTAATGAACTACTATCATCAGCAGGATCTGTCGCACCAGCTACATCTAAATATAAAGGTGCAGTAATCACACCATTGTTAAATGCGCCATCAAAGTTTGTTGTAAAATTTTCTGCTGGAGAAAAAACAGTAATAGCATTACCTGTTGGTCTTACAATATAACCAACACCAGGTATCATAACTTCAGTTGCACTAGTATAATCCCAATCTTGTGTTGTACCATCAAACTTAAAGTTACGGTTCATTTGAGCCCAAGAATTAAAAATATTCATTGTTGAACCTTGAGTAGGTGAAGAAAAAAAGGTATATCTAGGATCTGTCATTTCTGTTGTAATTACTTCTACATCAAAATTAGAAGCAGTTCCTGTTACAGTAGCAATATCACTAATTTGTATTACTGAACCTCCTTTTGCGACTATAATTGAACCATTATTTACAATATCATTAGCTATTTTAATTAATTTATCTTCTGCTACATCTAGTGTTGATCCAGAATCTACTGTAAGTGATTTAGCCTCTATACCACCATCAGAATCCGAATCATAATACGCTTTAATAATTGCATCAATTGTTAAATTTGGTGCCCCATTAGACCAAGCAGCAGGCGTACCATCCCAAATAGTTTCTGAACAATTTAAACTAAATCCATTTGAAGTTGAATCTATAGTCCAACTTGATAAGCCAGAGTAACTTACATCATCTACTTGGATACAAAATAAATTTGGTGTGTAACCAGAATTAAAATATACCATAGTAGTATTTTCACCATTTGCAATGTTTAATTTAGTTAGACTAGCACAATTGTATGGATGCAATAATGTAAGAGCTGTATTATTACTTGCATCAATTTCTACTAAATTAGGATTGTCATTAATACGTAATTGCTCTAAATCACCTAAACTAGATAGATCTATACTTGCAAAACTATTTCCATTTACGGTTAAGTATTTTACTGAAGTTAATTGTTCTACTCCTGTCATATCAGAAATACCCAAATTAATTGGCTTCACCAAAATTGCACTGTTTAATTTTGCTGTAGGCACTGAATTATTCATAACTCCATCTCCAAGACTATTAGCATCTCCCATTAAAACATCAGCTCCCCATATATTATGAGTTTCTAAATAGATTTCAAAAATACTGTCTGGAATAGCCGTTTGAGAAAATGTAATAATACTAAATAGTAAGGACAATAAAGTAAGGGCGTGTTTTTTCATAATAAAAAATTTTAGTTAAAGTAAATGTGAAATTAATTATCAGCAATTTTTAAATTTCAATGAACAAATATATAGATACCATTTTAAATAGTTATTGATTTAAATCAATAGAAAAATTTAAAGTAAAATAAAAATCTCTATTTTTGTATTGTGAAAAACAGCAAAGTTTATTCTTTTGACCAAGCCAAAATATTATTAGAACGGTATTGTATTTATCAAGATCGCTGCCATAAAGAGGTTGAAACAAAACTCTATACTATTGGTATGATAAAAGAAGCTAAAGAATTAATTATTATCCATTTATTACAAAACGATTTTTTAAACGAAGAACGTTTTGCCAGAAGTTTTGTAAGAGGCAAATTCAATCAAAAAAAATGGGGAAAAAAGAAAATAATTTCACAATTAAAATTGAAAGATATTAGTATGTATAATATAAAAATTGCGTTGACCGAAATTGATGCATCAGACTATATCTTAACCTTAAACACTTTAGCATTAAAAAAATTCAATACAACAAAAGGTGCCAATTCATTTATAAAACGTAAAAAAATAAGCACTTTTTTAATTGGAAAAGGTTATGAGTATGATTTAGTTTTTAAAGTTGTTAATGCGTTGTTTTAATAACTATAAACTCCTTAACAACATCCTGATTCTCAAGTCTCTTAACGTAATAATATTCGTCTTTTTTACTAGTCTCGACTTCGCTCAACTTGACATCTCTACTGGAGTTTGTGGAATATTTTTGGTGTTTTTTGGTTTCCCGCGGATTGCGCTGATGTTCGCAGATTTTAAAATATTTTGTTTCTTACTTCGACAGGCTCAGTAATCTAACTTTGATAGACTCAAACCTAACTTTGACAAGCTCAGCAACCGATTAAATTTCTTCTCAATAACACTATCCTCGCTCATTGAACTTGTAGAAATGGAACTATATACTTATTCTTTACTACTTTAGTTTAGTATTAATTTTTTAGTAAGGCGTTTATTTCCTTCAAGTATTACAGCAAAATAAATACCTTTTTCTAAGTGTGCTAAATCAAACACATAGGTTTCATCTTGAATGTTTTCATCAATAAATACTTTTTTACCTGTAATATCAATAACTGTAATTCTCATATTATTTGTTGAAGCACGCTGTAAGGTAAATTGCCCACGTGATGGATTTGGAAAAATAGTCAATGCTTCTATTAATTCATCCTCAATTCCGGCAACGCCAGCTTCAATTACAAAATCATCTATAATTGCACCTTCGCCATTCTCAAGAGCATCGGTTAAAAAAGCAAATCTAAATATCACATTACTTTCATTTGCAACTTCATTTAAAGTATGACTGTACTCTTTGAATGTAGCATCGGTTCCAGACCATTGTGATCCAATTGTTAAATCATGAGCTGTATAAGAATTGTTATACCAGTTTGGATCACTTGGCGTACCTAAAACTGTCCAGTTATCTCCTTCATCGGTAGAAAATTCAAAATACAATACATCCCAATCTTCTTCAATATCAAAAGCCATGTTAAACTTTACAATTGGATTTGTAATACTTGTTAAATCATAACAAGGAGACACTAAATAAGAACTCGTATCATCCGTATAGTTAGTTGTTGGTCTTGTAACATAGCCTGTTGCATTTGATGTACTAAGCAAAGGTGTTGTTGGCGTACCTATTTGCCATAAATTTGAACCTATTACCAACCATTCATTTGAGGCATTC
>JAZGEV010000130.1:0-7414 GCA_036478895.1 Flavobacteriaceae bacterium
CCTGTAGCAACTATTGGTACTGTTTTGTATGATGATAAAGGCGGTTCATTTACCATAAAAAAATCAAAGTTACGAGGTGAACATAGTTTTGGAATGATCTGTGCCGAAGATGAATTAGGTTTAGGTACAAGTCACGATGGTATTATGGTTTTGGAAGAAGATTTAAAACCTGGCATGTTGGCTTCGGAAGTTTTTTCTATAGATAATGATACTATATTTGAAATTGGTTTAACGCCAAATAGAGCAGATGCTATGAGTCATTATGGTGTTGCAAGAGATATAAAAGCAGGTATGATTCAAAAAGGGTTAAAGGCAAATCTTAAAACACCTTTGGTAAGTAATTTTCATGTAGATGAACGTACTTTTAAAATAAATATAGCTGTAGATGATGCTAAGTTAGTACCAAGATATACTGGTGTAACTATCAATAACATTACTGTTGCTCCATCACCAGATTGGTTACAGAAAAGGTTAAAATCTATTGGTCTAACCCCAATTAATAATATCATTGATATTACTAATTTTGTAATGCATGATATTGGACAACCATTACACGCTTTTGACGCTTCAAAAATTGGTGGCAATAAAGTTTTAGTAAAAACACTTGAGGCAAATACGCCATTTACTACTTTAGATGGTGTTGACAGAAAACTTCATGCCGATGATATTATGATTTGTGATGCTAACGACAAGCCTCTTTGTATCGCTGGTGTATTGGGCGGGATTGATTCTGGCATAAGCCAAAACACCACAAGTGTATTTTTAGAAAGTGCTTATTTTAATGCGATTTCTATTCGTAAAACAGCCAAAAGGCATCAATTGAATACAGATGCTTCTTTTAGATTTGAAAGAGGTATTGATCCAGAAATTACTGAATACGCCCTTAAAAGAGCGACTATATTAATTTTGGAACTTGCTGGTGGAAAAATAACAAGTGACATTGTTGAGTTTTATCCCAAAAAAATTGAAAATTTTGAAGTTTTAGTGTCTTACGATGCTATTTATAGATTAATTGGCGATAAAATTCCTGAAGATACTATTAAAAACATTTTAGCGTCATTGGATATTAAAATCAATAGTCAAACGTCTTCTGGATTAGGACTAACAGTTCCTGCATATAGAGTTGATGTACAGCGTGAAGCAGATATTGTAGAGGAAATTTTAAGAGTATATGGTTTTAATAATGTGAAAATATCGGATAACGTAAATACGTCCATACCGTATTTTGACAAATTTGATTCTACAACACTTGAAAATATAGTTGCCAATCAATTAACTGCTCAAGGTTTTAATGAAACAATGGCTAATTCGTTAACAAAACCAGGTTATATTGACTTGTCTGATGATTTAAATAGTGATTATAATGTCGCTATACTAAATCCATTAAGTAATGATTTATCGGTAATGAGGCAATCCATGTTATTTAGTGGTTTGGAGGCTGTTGTTTACAATATTAATAGAAAAAATAGCAATATTAAGTTCTTTGAATTTGGAAATACATATCATAAATTTTCCAAAGATTATGAAGAGCAAAAACATTTAACTTTATTTGTTTCGGGAAACAGAATTCAAAAAAGTTGGAACTTACAAAGTAAACCATCCGATTTCTTTTATTTAAAAGGTATCGTAAATACTATTTTGGAACGCTTAGGTTTAGTTAATTTAAAAACAACACCTATAAAAAATGCGGTTTTCTCCGAAGGTATTGTTTTGCAAAAAGGAAAAATTAAATTGGTTGAATTTGGCGTAGTAAAGAATAACATACTAGGTAAATTCGGAATTTCTACACCTGTATTATTTGCAGATTTTGATTGGAATGCCATACTAAAAGTTATTAATAAAAATAACTTAATTGTGTCTAAAATGCCTAAATATCCAGCTGTTAAAAGAGATTTAGCCCTATTGATAGATGAAAAAGTAAGTTTCAAAGAAATTTATAATGTTGCCAAACAAACAGAACAAAATTTATTAAAAAACATTGACCTATTTGATGTTTACCAAGGCGATAAATTGCCAAAAGGTAAAAAATCATATGCCGTTAGTTTTGTACTACAAGACGATAATAAAACATTAGAAGATAAACAAATAGAAAAGATAATGACAAAGTTGCAAAGCTCATTTTCTAAACAATTGCAAGCCGAATTAAGATAGCTTTATGTATAAAATAATTATCCGTCCACTTTTATTTTTATTTGATCCCGAAAAAATACATCATTTTACATTTTCGGTTTTAAGAATTGGTTTTAAAATTCCGTTTATTAAAAAAATAGTGGCTTCATTTTATTCCGTGAATAACGCAGCTCATATAAAGAATGTTGCAGGTTTAAAATTTAAGAATTCCGTTGGTTTAGCTGCAGGATTTGATAAAAATGCGGTTTTAATTGATGAATTATCAGCATTAGGTTTTGGTTTTATAGAAATTGGCACAGTTACACCAAAGCCACAAATTGGCAATCCAAAACAAAGGTTGTTTCGTTTAAAAAAAGATCAAGCAATCATAAACCGAATGGGTTTTAATAATGATGGCGTAGATGCTGTTGTAGAAAGACTTAAAAAAGTAAAAACAGATATTATTATTGGCGGAAATATTGGTAAAAACAAAGTGACTCCAAACGAAAATGCCGTTGATGATTATGTGATTTGCTTTAACAAGTTGTTTGATTATGTTTCTTATTTTGTAGTCAATGTAAGTTCTCCAAACACACCAAATTTAAGGGCTTTACAAGACAAAAAACCATTATCTCATTTGTTGAACACATTACAAAAAATTAATATAGCAAAGAAAAATCCAAAACCAATTTTTTTAAAAATAGCACCAGATTTAACAGATGAACAGTTATTGGATATTGTTGAGATAGTAACAAATACAAAAATTGACGGCGTTATTGCGTCAAATACAACCATAGTAAGAAACAATTTAGTATCATCTGCTAAAAATGAAACTGGCGGTTTGAGTGGAAAGCCTGTTAAAAAAAGATCTACTGATGTCATTAGATTTCTTAAAGATAACTCTGACAATGCTTTTGCAATAATAGGTGTTGGAGGCATTTTTACAGCACAAGACGCAAATGAAAAAATGGATGCAGGTGCAGATTTAATTCAAGTTTTTACAGGGTTTATTTACGAAGGACCACGTATGATTAAACGTATTTTAAAACAACTAGCTTAAAAAAAGTATTTAGCATGAAAAAACTCATTGGAAAATTTATACTTTTTATTTTTGGTTGGAAATCCATCTATGCTGATGAAGTGAAAACCGATAAATATGTAATGATTGCTGCGCCACACACATCCAACTGGGATTTTGTTTTAGCTATGGCTTTTTATTGGAAACAGGGCGTTCAAACACACTTTTTTATTAAAGATAACTGGACCAAAGGCTTTCACGGTTGGTTTATTAGAAAAATGGGCGGTGTAGGAGTTACTCGTGGTAAAAATAATAGATTGGTAGAATTTGCAGTTAAAATGTTTAATGAGAAAGAAAAATTCGTTTTGCTTGTTCCTGCTGAAGCGACGAGAAAAAGAGTTAAAAAATGGAAGCGTGGTTTCTATGTTATTGCAAAAGAGGCCAATGTACCTGTTGCTTTAGGATATCTAGATTATAAAAAGAAAATTGCTTCTGTAGGTAAGTTAATTCACTTAACCGATAGCTTTGAAGATGATATGGAGCTTATACAAACATTCTACTCAACGATTAATGCTAAATATCCCGAAAATTATAACAAGAAAATTTATTGATTAGTATGAAACATATAAATTAATTGTTATAGTTCTCTTAAATAAAATTTATATTATGAAACAAATTATTTATTATTCAAGCCTATTTTTACTTATTCTTATGACCTCTTGTAAAACAGATACTATGACTTTAAAAAACATTACAACGCCAACAGTAGCGAAGAAAGCAAAGACTATGGAAATTCACGGTAGTAAACGTGTGGATAACTATTATTGGTTAAATGATAAAGAAAACCCTGAGGTAATAGATTATTTAAATAATGAAAATGATTATTATGATAAAATAACCAAACATACCAACAAATTTCAGGATGATTTGTTTTTGGAAATGAAATCTCGTATTAAAGAAGACGATTCTTCGGTACCTTTTAAGTCGAACGGTTTCTTTTATATTACAAAATATGAAAAAGGCGATCAATACCCAGTTTACACACGTAAAAAAGCGTTGACAGATAAGCAAGAAGAAATTATCTTTAATGTTAATACTATGGCAAAAAACCATGATTATTATTCATTGAATTCTTACAGTGTGAGTCCAAATAATGAATTGGTGACTTTTGGAGTTGATACAATAAGTAGAAGACAATACCATATCCAAATAAAAAACATAAAAACGGGTAAAGTTTATCCCGAAATATTGAAAAACACAACGGGTAGCGCAACTTGGGCATCGGATAATAAAACTATTTTTTACACACACAAAGATCCAGAAACTTTACGAAGCACAAGAATAATGAAACACATTTTGGGTACAGATTCTTCAAATGATGTCGTTGTCTATGAAGAAAAGGACGATACGTTTTATACGTCTATTGCTAAATCTAAATCCAAAGAATATCTCATTATTGCATCATCGAGCACGCTAACAACTGAATATCAAACTTTAAAAGCAGATAATCCAAACGGTACCTTTAAAATGTTTCAGCCACGTGTAAGAGGTTTGGAATACCACATTGCACATTATGAAAATCATTTTTATATTCATACCAATAAAGATAAAGCGGTAAATTTTAAAATCATGAAAACGCCAGTTTCAAAAACCAGTTTAAACCATTGGGTTGATGTTATTGCACATAGAAAGGAAACTTTATTAGAAGATTTTTCAATTTTCAAAAATTATTTAGTCCTTGAAGAACGTTCAAATGGCTTAAGTAAGATTCGTATAAAACGTTGGGACAACCAAGCAGATTATTATTTACCGTTTACCGAAGAAACCTATTCAGCAGCGGTTTACGGTAGTCGTGAGTTTAATACTAATACCATTCGTTATACTTATCAATCGTTTACAACACCAAGTTCTGTAATTGATTTTAATATGGATGATAAAACCTCTATAATTAAAAAAGAACAAGTTGTTTTGGGTGGAAATTTTGACAAGAAAAATTACAAGAGTGAGCGCGTTTGGGCAACTGCAAATGATGGTAAAAAAGTACCCATTTCTTTGGTGTATCATAAAGATACCAAGTTAAACAAGGACACACCTTTATTATTATACGCTTATGGATCTTACGGTTATACTTTAGAAGATCGTTTTAGCACTGTGCGATTAAGCCTTTTAGACAGAGGTTTTGTGTATGCTGCAGCGCATATTAGAGGCAGTCAATATTTAGGACGTAATTGGTATGAAGATGGTAAATTATTTAAAAAGAAAAATACCTTTACAGACTTTATAGATTGTGCAAAACATCTAATTAGCACAAATTACACATCACCTAAACATTTATATGCTGAAGGCGGATCTGCTGGTGGTTTATTAATGGGAGCCATTGTAAATATGGATGCCACGCTTTTTAACGGTATCATAGCCTCAGTGCCATTTGTAGATGTTATGACAACCATGCTGGACGATACTATTCCATTAACAACTGGGGAATATGACGAATGGGGAAATCCAAATGAAAAGGAAGCTTACGAGTACATGTTATCGTATTCACCTTATGATAATGTGACGAATAAAAACTATCCAAATATGTTGGTAACAACAGGTTTACACGATTCTCAAGTACAGTATTTTGAACCTGCAAAATGGGTTGCAAAATTACGAGAATTAAAAACAGATGACAATATTTTATTATTGCATACGGACATGAAAGTAGGTCACGGTGGCGCATCTGGACGTTTCAATGCTTTAAAAGACGTCGCAAGAGATTATGCTTTCTTTTTTGATTTGGAAGGGATAAACAAATAAAATCTATTGAAATATATTAAATCCATAGCGTACTTATTGTTAGCGTATTTTTCTTTTTTATTAATACAAATTACAATTCAGTACATTCCATTTAATAAAGATGTGGCATTTTTAAGTATAAAACAACATTATATAGATGTGCCGTTTTATATTGAGACTTTTTACGCTCACGTCTATTCTGCTATTTTTACTGTTTTTGTTGGTTTTACTCAGTTTTCAAAATCGGTAAGAAAAAAATATCCTAAAGTTCATAAATACATTGGATGGAGTTATGTTATAATTGTGATGTGTCTTGCTGCGCCATCGGGATTGTATATTGGATTATATGCTAATGGTGGCTTAAGTTCGCAAATTAGTTTTTTATTATTATCAATTTTTTGGTTTAGTTTTACCTTATTAGCTTTGCTTAAAATAAGAAAAAAGGACTTCATAAGTCATCGCAAATATATGATTAGAAGTTATGCCTTAACCTTATCTGCAATAACATTACGTGCTTGGAAATACATTTTGGTCGTATTGTTTGAGCCAAAACCAATGGATATTTATATTGTAGTAGCTTGGCTTGGTTGGGTTTTAAACCTTATTATTGCAGAATATATCATTTATAAAATAAATAAACATGAAACATAGTATTTTAATTTTACTAATTGTAGCGCTTTTTTCTTGTAAAAAAAGTAAAAATATAGAGGTTTCAAATGTTTTGGAAGAAAAGGAAGTTTATTCAAATGTAGAACCTAAAAAAAGTGTTTTAATACTTGAAAATAGTTTCAATTTTGAAAATTTTAAAGGATCGTATGTTGGTTTATTTTTATCGCATCAATATGGCAAAGGCAACAAACCATCTTATGCAAATAAAATAAATATCACTTTAGACTCTGTTGAAGTACAAAGTAAAACCCTATATGGTCATTCGGTTGTTGCCGGAAACAGCCGTCCATTTAAAGGTGCTTACACTTACGATAGTGAAAATAATTCAATAGATGTTAATGCCAAAGAACCTGGAGATGATAAATACGATGGCTTTTTTACTTTTAACTGCTTGTCTACAAATTCAATGAATGGATTTTGGATTGCAAATGATAAAAATTTAGCAGTAATTGGACGAAAATACAATCTAGATAAGCTTATATATACGTATAATAAAAACACAACAATTAAAGTAGAAGAGCTATTGCCATTATACAACAGCAGTACTCATGAAGAAAGTGGCAAAAAAGAAGCAGCAACAAATGATATTTCAAAATACAATGCTTCTAATACAAAATTAACGTATAAAGATGTTGAAAATCTCAAAAAAGGAGATTTAGAAATCATAAGAAACACAATCTATGCGCGTCATGGCTATTCTTTTAAAAATAGAAAAATGCGTTATTTTTTCGATTCTTATGTCGATTGGTATATTCCAGTGACTACCGATATTAGAGCAGTTTTAACACCATTAGAAAAAGAAAATATTGAATTATTAAAACGTTATGAAAAACACGCGTC
>JAZGEV010000131.1:0-5431 GCA_036478895.1 Flavobacteriaceae bacterium
GAAGAGAGATTAGGGAAGAGAGAAAAGCGAAAAGTGAAAAGTGAAAAGAGAATAGAAATCAGCGATAATCAGCGTAATCAGCGGGAAATAATAAAGAATATAAAATTTATAGAATTAATATATACAAAATGAAAAAAATAATTTTTACAAAAGATGCACCAGCACCAATTGGACCATACAGTCAAGCTACTATGGTTAACGGTATTTTATATACTTCGGGTCAAATTCCAATCAATCCAGCAACTGGAGAGTTAGTGAAAGAGTCGATAGAGTCAGAGACTACACAGGTTATGGAGAATTTAAAAGCCGTTTTAAAAGCAGCTAATATGACGTTTGAAAATGTGTTTAAAACCACTATTTTTATATCGGATATGGAAAATTTCTCAAAAATAAATGCTATTTATGGCACATATTTTAATGGTGATACAGCGCCTGCTCGTGAAACTGTTGAAGTAGCAAATTTGCCTTTGTATGTAAATGTTGAGATTTCGGTAATTGCTGTTTAATTATTAAGAATCACATTACTGCCAATTAAACAGTTAGCTTTGTGATTTTTGCGTTATCCTAGCGCTCTTTGTGGTTAATAATGATTGATTACTAATCAAAATAAACCATAATACTTTCAGGTGCTTTAATAGGTCTATTGCGTTTCATATCAATAAAGACTAAGGAAGTGAAGCCTGTTGTAAGCAGCTCTTTGGCTTCGTTAAATATTTCGAAATGAAATTCAATACGAACACTTGGCCGTTTTTTAACCGTTGTTTTTATGGTTAAAAGATTGTCATATTTAGCTGGTTTATGATAATTGACTTCCAATTTTAAAACAGGCAACATAATGCCTTGTTCCTCTAATTGTTTGTATGAAATCCCAAGTGCTCTCAACCATTCAACACGTGCAACTTCAAAATACTGAGCATAATTTCCATAGTAAACATAGGCCATTTGGTCAGTTTCACCATAACGTACGCGTATTTTTGTTTCGTGTGTTTTCATAGTGTAATTTTTAGTACTAATTTAAAACTCATAAATAAGTAAGCCACTTCTTAATTTTGGTAAAATATATGTTGATTTTGGTGGCATTTTTAAGCCATCATCAGCCACATTTTTTAATTGTTTTATGGAAACTGGAAACATACCAAAAGCTACTTTAAATTCACCATTACTTACTTGTTCCTTTAGGTACAATTGTCCTTTTTCATTATTCACATAAGCGATTTCTTTACTTGTTCTAACATTCTTTATGTCTAGTATTTTCTTGAATATATATTTGTATAGAATGTGCGAATCTAATTCGTGCAATGCAGTTTTAAAAGAAGCATTAGAGTTTTGAAATTCAAGCAAATACAAGTCACTACCTAAATACATACTAAACGTATGGGTTTTTACGGGATTGTAAGTGTTTTCTGATAATTTTGTTACTTTAAAACGTTTCTTTAGCTTGTTTAAAAAATCGAATTCTGTTAAGCCGTTCAATGTTTTTACCAAACGATTGAATTCTGATATTTGTAAATTACTTTCGGATATTAAATAACTCAAACAATAATTATAAGCTTCTTTACCTGAATGTTTTTCATTTTCACTTTCAAGTGCTTTAGCTAGCAAGTAAGATGAAGCCAATCGATGATGACCATCTGCAATATAAAGTGCATTTATTTTTTCAAATTCATCTGCTATGGTGCTGATATCCACTATATCATTAACCAACCATAATTTATGTGTTTTATGATTTTCACTTGTAAACTCATATTCTGCACGTTGTTTTGTGTGTTTATGAATAACCGCATCAATTTTTTTGTTGTCAGGATAGGTGAGTAGTACTGGTTCTGCATTAAAGCCAGTTGCCTTAAGATAATTTTTAAAAAGCACCTCTCTTTTTTTAAGTGTCTTTTCGTGTTTTTTAATAATATCTACTTTATAGTCATCGGTACTTGTGGCAGCAATTATACCAATATAATTACGTTCTTGTGTTATTTTTTGATAAATATAAAAACACGGTGTTTCGTCTTTTATGTATGTGTGCTTTTCTTTAAATTCAATATATTTATCCTTTATCGCTGTAAAGCGATCAGTTATAGACGCTTCTTTTCGTGCATTGTAACTTGGACTAATAATATGCAGGAAAGAAAACGGATTGAAATTGAGTTGAGCACCCAATTCTGCAGGTGAATAGGCATCATACGAACGTGATGAAACTAGCGCCACCTTGTCACGTGTTGCTCTAACTGCCTTAAAAGGTTTTACTTTTGCCAAAATCTATTGTAACAAATCAATAATTTGAGTCGCCAATTCACTTCCAATTCTATCTTGTGCTTCTCCTGTAGCTGCTCCAATATGTGGACTTAATGATACATGCTGATTCATTAATACTTGCATTGCTGGTTTTGGTTCATCCATAAAAGTGTCAATTCCAGCGTAAGCAATTTTTCCACTTTCTAAAGCTTGCACTAATTCTACTTCATTCACAACGCCACCACGAGCAGCATTTATAAGGCCAACACCATCTTTCATGGCTTTTATTTCTGCTTCACCAATCACAAAGTCTTTTTGTGCAGGCACGTGCAGTGTAATGAAATCGGCTTGTTTTAACAACTCAGCTTTGGAAATTGTTTTTATTGGAAAATTCAATTTCTGTCCGTCGTAAAACTCCAATTCTAAATTGGTTTCTTCTAAAAACGGATCAAAAGCAACGACTTTCATGCCAACGCCAAGCGCTACTTTTGCAGTTGCTTGACCTATTCTACCAAAACCATAAACACCTAATGTTTTTCCTTTTAATTCCTTACCATTAGCATAATTCTTTTTCAATGCTTTGAATTTAGTATCGCCATCTAAAGGCATATTTCTATTAGCATCGTACAAGTAACGAACCATACCAAATAAATGTGCAAATACCAGTTCGGCTACCGAATGAGACGATGCTGCTGGCGTATTTATCACGTGTAAACCTTGATCTCTAGCATAGTCAACATCAATATTATCCATTCCAACACCACCACGACCAATTATTTTTATACTTGGACACGCGTCAATCAATTCAGCTCTTACTGTTGTTGCGCTTCGCACTAAAATGACATCAATTTTATTATCGTTTATGTAATTTTCTAATTGCTCTTGTGCAACATTTGTAGTGATTACTTCAAATCCTGCTTTTTCAAGCTGATCTACACCAGTTTGTGCTATACCATCGTTTGCTAATACTTTCATTTTCTTTGTTTTATCTGGTTACTCTAATAATTATATTATTTGTACTTTTCTACTAAAGGCTTTTCATTAAATTGACCAATACCTGCACGCTTTCTATAGGCATTGCGTTATAAATACTAGCTCTATAACCACCAACAGAACGATGTCCATTCAATCCATTAATTCCGGCTTCAGCACACATTGTATCAAATTTTTCTTTTTTACTGTCGTCTTTTAATAAAAACGTAACATTCATATAAGAACGATCTTCTTTAACTGCAGCGCCTTCGAACAATGGATTGTTATCTATCTCATTATATAACAATTCAGCTTTAGCATTGTTTAATTTTTCTAGTGCAGCCACACCACCTAAATCTTTCATCCATTGCAAAGTCAGCATTGATACATATACTGGGAATACAGCTGGTGTGTTAAACATACTATCTTTGTCGATATGTATTTGATAATCGAGCATACTTGGAATTTCTCGTCCTGTTTTACCTAAAATATTGTCTTTTACAACAACTAGAGTTGTTCCTGCTGGCCCCATATTTTTTTGCGCTCCAGCGTAAATTAAATCAAATTGCGTAAAATCTAGAACTCTTGAGAAAATATCCGAACTCATATCGCAAACTAATGGAATGCTTGTTTTAGGAAAGCTTTTCATCTGAGTTCCACGAATAGTATTATTACTAGTACAATGGAAATAATCTGCTGTTTCGTCAATTTTGTAACCTGTTGGAATGTAGGTGTAATTCTTGTCTTTTGAAGACGCAACGACATTAGCTGTTCCTAAATGCGCAACTTCTTTAATGGCTTTAGTGCTCCAAGTTCCAGTATCTAAATAATCTGCCTTACCATTGATTTTCATTAAGTTGTAAGGCGTTAAAAGGAATTCTAAACTTGCGCCACCTTGTAAAAACAACACAGAATATCCTTTTCCATCTAAATTTAATAACTCCAAGACTAAAGATCTTGCTTTTTCCATGACTTCTACAAAGTCTTTACTTCTATGAGAAATTTCAATTAACGAAAGGTTTAATCCGTTAAAATTGGTGACTGCTTCGGATGCTTTTTTTAATACTGATTGCGGTAATATACAAGGACCTGCACTAAAATTATGTTTTTTCATTTGATTATAAAATTAATTAACAAATTTCGAGAAAAATGGTCGTTAAATTCAATTATATTCAAAATAATATAGAGAAGTTATTAACTAATTGTTAAAGAAGGTCATCATAGACTTTAAAGCTACCATTTTTATAGAAAATAATGACTTTTTCTATATCAGAATCGGCTTGTTGTTTCTTTATAGAGTCTGACTTTAAAGATTTTATTTTAGATTTTGATGTAATATCTTTAGGTTTTTCAGTTTTACGGCTATTTTCACTAGTTGAATCTTGAATTCCTATAGAATCTGTAGTTTCAGAAAAAAGCGTAGGAGAGGAGATGTCTATTTCTTTAGATTTAGGAAATACACCTTTACCATTCAAAAGCCAATACAAATCAACTTCATCAAATTCCTTTAAAACTTTTAAAACAAAATCTAAACTTGGTTTATTTCTACCAGATAATAAGTGCGAAATACTAGAACGTTGCACATCAATTTTTTCTGCAAAAGATGTTGCATTAAGTTGATAGTGCGCTATAATTTTTTTTAATCTTTTTGAAAAATCCATTTAAATTGATATATCTATTTTAGACGTTACAAATGTAAATAAATATGAATTATTATACAAGAATAAAGGATTAATTTGTTAAAAAACAAATAAATTAATTAAATTATAAAGTTAGATAGGGATATCAATACGTATGATTAACAAGTCTTTAAGTTAATTATATAAAATTTAATCTATTTTGATTGACTCAGAGGATGTTTCTTGAGAAACACAACATTAAATTGGTTACATAAGTAACATTACAATTAAAATATGTTGTTACAATTGTAAAATCATATAGTTACAATTGTAACTTGAAAATTTTTATATATATTTTGTAGGAAATTTAAATCGTATAAATTCTTAAAAATTATATATATGATTATGATTAAAAGAATTAAAAACGTTGGTGAATTTTTCCTCAAAATTTAACTATAGGAAATTAAAATTATTTTATATAATGTATTTATTAATGACAAATCAACGTTTTATTATAGAACTTCTTTTAAAACAAAATAGTTTTATTATTATATATATTTATAGGAATAGTGGATACTTTAAAACTCTATTTAACATAATATTAATTATAG